>JBKDRQ010000320.1:0-2918 GCA_046341135.1 Bacteroidota bacterium | reverse complement strand
CTTAAATGCAAATAATTATATCCCGAAAGAAATCGCTGCCCTGCTGATCGTAAAACCATCCGACGCATTTTCCGATAGTGCCAAACTGAAAATTGATCAATACCTGATGAACGGCGGTAAAATTATCTGGATGCTGGATATGCTGCATGCTGAAAAAGACAGTCTCGCCATTCAGGCACAAACACTGGCCTACGACAGAAATCTGCAACTGGATGAACTCTTATTTAAATACGGCGTACGCATCAACCGCGATTTATTGCAGGATCAGCAATGCGACTTCAGCAAAATGGTGGTTGGCATGGCCGGCGGTCAGCCTCAACTGGCAGATGTGCCCTTCAACTATTACCCTTTATTACAAAGTTCAACGCAACATTCCATCACCAAAAATCTGGAGCCGGTACTGGCGCAGTTTGTCAACACGCTGGATACCGTGCAGGCAAAAGGAGTAAAGAAATACATTCTGCTACACTCATCTGAAAATGCAAAGACAGTCAGCACACCCGCGATGATCAGTTTAAACGAACTGAAGACGATCGAAAATCCGGAACTATATCGCTTAAAAAATAAAACTACGGCTGTTTTATTGGAAGGAAATTTTACCAGTCTGTACGCCAACCGAGCATCCACCGCACAACGAAATGAATTTGCCGGCTATTACGGTAAGTTCTTAGGCACGTCAAATGAAACTGCACAGATTATTGCGAGCGATGGCGATATCGTTCTAAATCAATACACGCAGAAAGAACCTTTTCAGATGGGCTACAGTCGCGCGCAGGAAAGGGTTTTTGCGAATAAAATTTTCCTGCAAAACAGTCTGGAATATTTAACAGGTAATGCTTCCATTATCTCTCTTAGGAATAAAGAATTAACCGTGCGCTTGCTCAACAAGCAGAAACTGGAAACGGAGAGAATATTCTGGCAGTTGCTGATTACAGGACTTCCGATCTTGTTGGTCATCATAGGCTGGCTCTCTTTTACTGCCTGGAGAAAAAGGTCCTACCGGAAAGATTAATCTTCCGAATCGGAATTATCTTTACACATTATGACACATACGCAAATTACTTATCTGGTTTTCGGCATTGTTTTAATACTGGCCGTTGTTGTTGATCTTGGATTGTTGAGTAAAAAATCAAAGACACTAACCATACGTCAGGCTTTGTATCAGACGATCTTTTGGGTGACTTTAGGTTTAGGCTTTGGCGCATTTGTTTGGTTTGAAGAAGGTCAAGCCACCTCTATTGAATATATCAGTGCCTATCTAATGGAATGGAGCTTAAGCATTGATAATATTTTTGTATTCGTACTCATCTTCAGTTTCTTCAAAGTGAAAGAAGCCTATATACCCAGAGCATTACTGATAGGTATTTTACTGGCCATCTTGTTCAGGGTTGTGTTTATTACTGTGGGTGTAGAGCTGGTTCAGCGATTCCATTGGATGCTGTACATCTTCGGCGGATTTTTAATATACACCGGATTTAAAATGTTTTATGCTAATCAGGAAGAAGAGTTCAATCCTGAAGAAAGCAAAGTCTATGTTTTTCTGAAGAAATATTTACCCATCACGATGAATGATGGTGATGGCCGATACGTCTATCGTCAGCATGGCAAGCCGGTGTACACTGCACTTTTCGTAGTAGTGGTGATGCTGGCAACAACGGATATTGTTTTTGCATTAGACAGCATACCTGCGGTGATGGGGATCAGCAGAAATGTGCTGGTTATTTATACATCAAACATTTTTGCCGTACTCGGACTTCGTTCTCTCTTCTTTTTACTGAGAGGTGCCGCGAGCAAGTTTGATTATCTGCAACAGGGCATCTCTATCGTGCTCGTATTCATCGGACTTAAAATGCTGGGAGAAAGTTTAATCTCTACGGTATTCGACAAATCATCGCAGGTGATTATTTCTCTTGCCGTCATCGTGGGATGCATCGCCGGATCAATATTATTTTCCATCTACTATAAAAAACCGGGGGTACCCAAAGATCGGGAAGAGTAAAATATGAAGCCTTATTCATTCCATACGATCGCTTCTTATGTGAGTGGCCGCATCATTCAAGATCCGGCCGCAGATATTGGGATTATCAACTTATGCACCGACAGCCGAAAAATTTTATACCCCGAAAGTTCTCTTTTTTTTGCATTAAAAACAGAAAGAGCTGATGGACATACATTCATAAAAAGCTGTTACGACAAAGGCGTTCGTCATTTTATAGTCTCCGAAAACATAGACGTAAATAACTATCCCGAAGCCGGATTCGTTTTAGTGGACAACACCCTGAATGCGCTGCAACAATTAGCCGCCCACCACAGAACCGCCAACCAACAACCGTCAACAGACAACCTTCAACAGACAACCCCCAACCGCCAACCGACAACCATCATCGGCATCACCGGCAGCAACGGCAAAACCATCGTAAAAGAATGGTTGTATCAACTACTGCAGGAAGATGAAAATATTGTAAGAAGTCCGAAGAGTTATAATTCTCAGATTGGTGTGCCTTTAAGCGTATGGGAGTTGGAACCCGAACATACCCTGGGGATTTTTGAAGCGGGCATTTCTCAAAAAGGAGAAATGGGAAAACTAGCCTCTATCATTCAGCCCACGATTGGCGTTTTTACTTTTTTGGGAGATGCACATAAAGAAGGATTTGAAAACGATCAGGAGAAGGTGAAGGAGAAATGCAAGCTCTTCGCAACCGCCGATACGATTATTTATCCCTCTGCCGCATTGGGAAAATATATTCAGAAAACTACAAATAAAAATTTCATCACCTGGGGTAAGGATGATGATGACGATCTGAAAGTATTGAAGGAAACCATCGAACAACATCAGACAATCGTTCAGGTACAATGGGAAAACAAAATCATCCATCTGACTATTCCATTTACAGATAAAGCTTCTATATATAATGCCT
>JBKDRQ010000319.1:0-12224 GCA_046341135.1 Bacteroidota bacterium | reverse complement strand
CTTTAATAGTATTACTAGGCAAATCTCCTTTTCACCAGGTTGTAAAAGTCCTGGGTGACTGATTTTTCATTATCCCAGCTGAGTTTTACTTTTAGCTCCCGTTCTATCCAGTACTGGGCTTCTGCATAATTAGAGAAATTATTAATTGTCTTTATACTTCTTTCGTACATGGTTTCATCTCCTCTGAAAAGCTCCTGTATAAAAACATAGCGGTCATTAATACCAATTGCCTTTTTTAAGTCTTTTATCGGCGCAGACCCTAACTGATCGACTACTTCTTTTTTACTGATGGCTAATTGATCATTTACAGATGGTGTATCCTGGGCATCTGTATGCACAACTTCAACGGTCGCAGTCTGAGGTGCCGGCTGATGTATAAAAGTGGGGACTTCTGCTATATCCTCCTCAAGGTCAAATAAAAAACCGGGGGTGACTTTTGTTTGCTTGCCCTGCATGAGGTTGGCGAATGCCGCTTTTTCCTTTATTTGTCTTAATTCATCTTCCAAAGCTTCCTCGTCTACCTGTAATACCTGCAATTCTTTATCCTGATCCTCAGCAACTTTAATATCCGAGTGTGTGGATTCATTAGCCTCTGTTATACTGATAGTATTAGGCATCATGACAGCCACTCTTTTGCCGGAAACAGCTAAGGGCGGAATCTTTTGCGAAAGCAAGTGCTGTAATTGTTGCACTAGCGACAATATGACGGAGGCATCTGCACTTTGTTGATGCGCCTCATTAATTTCCTGTATGAGCAGAGCAACACGATCCATACGATTCTTGCTTACTTGGAGCGTATAAATTTACAAATTGTTTTTAATTAATGAATAAAACCGGGCATATCTTCAAAAAGTGCAGCCTCTTCTCCCTTTAAAAAGCGCTCTTTCATTGCAAAAAATATCGACTTAAAGGCGGTAATCATTTCCCTATGCACGTTCACCAGAGTGGCCAACTCCAAAGCATTAACGCTCTTGGCTCTATTGTCCTCATATAAAGACAACAGCCCTTCGTTATATGTCTGCTGAAGAGACGTCTGTAAAGATTTAAGCAAATTAAAGACCTGATCCTCCCGGGTACTATTCAATATTTGAATAGCCTCTTCATAAAACATTTCAGACTGGCTACAGATATTGATATAAAACTGATACTTCGTTTCATTAGAGGATCGGCTAAGTTGCCGGATGTCTTTTTCAATATCTCTGAGACTTTTAGCAGCATACATCAGGTTACGCATTGCGGTAAGCACCGATTCCATCCTTGCGTATTCCTCTTTTGTCATCTCCTGTTGCCTGATCTTTACTGAATAACCATGCACCTCACCATACAGAGCCTTAACATGCTCATAACGAATAATATCTGACGACAATTGCTGATAAGGATATAATTTATATTCGCTCGGGTTGCCATTATAAACAAAAAGACTCCTCATATAATACAATGTATGTGCAAACAAATGCAGGCTTTCTTTTTCAACAGCCTCTACTGCCATCGGTATATTATCAATTGACACCTTATGTATAAATTCCATGGATGTTTCTTCCTTAAAGTAACGGCTCAACACTTTTGCGAGCGGCTTTAAAAATGGCAGAAACAAAATAATACCTACTACATTAGTCAGTGATTGAAAGGCAACCACCTGTATCAATGGATCGCTAAGGCCGGGTATTATGGATAAGAATTTTAGAAGCGGATCTATACAGAAAAACAAAACAAAGCTGGATAATGTATTAAAAGTTATATTCCCTAAAGCAACACGTTTTTTAACTGCGAGTCCATGCATGGAGGCAAGTCCAAGCTTGAGTGTCGTACCTACTTCCGCACCCAGTATAATGGCAGCTGCCGTATGTACATCAATCCCTCTGTGATACAGCACCGACAATACCAATGCCATGGTAACCGAACTCGATTGCACCAGTGCAGTTAACAACAATCCCAGTAATGAGAAAAAAAACAAAGGATATCCGGCAAATTGAGCCAGTGATGTTTGCATCACCGCTTGCTCCATGCTTTCTTTTATGTAGGACAATCCCAAAAAAAGAAATGCAAAACCAGTGAAAAAACGGGCTATCTGATGAATCTTCTTTTCTTTTTCATTCAACACCATCAACAATCCGGCTATCGCCAGCCAGGGCAAGGCAAAATCTTTTATGTCAAAATTAAATCCGAGCGTTGCCATGATCCAGCCTGTAAACGTAGTGCCCAGATTGGCACCCATCATTACTGCCAATGCCTGATACATCTCCACTACTCCCGCACCGACTAACGAAAGCACGAGCAGATTCACTACAGAACTGCTCTGCATAAAAACAGTAAGCAAGGTCCCTCCCAATACAGCTTTTAGGCGATGAGAAGTCTGTCTTTTCAAGAAGAGCTTAAATTGCCTGCCTGTTACCTGCTGTAATGCCCCCTCCATAAAAGAAGATCCCATCAAAAAGATAACAATACCGGAAAGCAGTTTCCATATATCCATAACCGTAAAATAAGCAAATAACAAAAGCGTGCCAAAAGAATCAATGATATATGATCCGCCCAATGCGAAACATCAAATATTTGAATGAGTAAACTCATCGATCGTAATTGCAGTTTAATGCTATCAATAATGAATTCCGTAAAAGCTTTTACTTTTGATAAAATTATTTTTGATCAAACCGATTCAAACCATATTTACACTTATTAAAAAAGAAGTATTGCTGGAGAGCAGACAGCAATATAGCTTCTTTGGCATTTTACTGTACATCGCCTGCACGGTTTTTGTACTCTATCTTTCCATTGGGCAGCCTGAAGCTCAGGTATGGAATGGATTATTTTGGATGAATTTGCTTTTTATCGGTATTAATGCAGTCGCGAAAAGTTTTTTACAGGAAGGGAAAGGACGTTTGCTCTATTATTATACGATTGCCGGACCTACCGAATTTCTAATTTCAAAACTTCTTTATAATATCCTGCTCATGGTGATTATGAGTATGATCAGCCTACTGTTGTTTGTTTTCTTTTTAGGATATCCTTTTGAAAATGGAATGCGCTTTGCCGGATGTGTGCTACTGGGAGGGATTGGTATCAGTCTGGTATTTACCTTCTTAGCGGGCATTGCCGAAAAAGCGAATCAAAACGCAGCTTTAATGACCATTCTTGGTTTTCCGGTCATCATTCCTCAGTTGTTACTGCTGATCAGATTATCCAAATATGCTTTTGGTGAAATTTTCAGAGATTATGCCTTATGGCAGATGGTGCTGCTGCTTATCGCACTCGACATTATGATTCTTGTACTCAGTGTCATTTTGTATCCTTTTTTATGGAAAGATTAGATGCACCCCTTAACTTTGTCGCGATGCGTAAAAACTGGTGGAAAATAGTAGCTGTCATCTTACTGCTCTATACATTTACTGCCGGCTTTTTAGTGCCTGTTCCCTTTATAGGAAATCTATATCATACTATCCGGAATCTCTTCTTTCACGTCCCCATGTGGTTTGGGCAAATGATTTTATTGCTAATATCTCTTGGATATTCTATTACCTATTTACGAAAAGGAATACTGCTACATGATATAGCTGCCAGATGCTTTGCGGCAACCGGTATTCTCTATGGTATACTTGGATTAATTACCGGTGCTGTATGGGCTAATTTTACCTGGGGGGAGCCCTGGAGTAATGACCCCAAACAAATTGCTGTTGCCATTGCCTTATTAATATATCTGGCATACTTCGTCTTGAGAAATTCTATACCTGACCCGGATAAACGAGCGAGGGTGGCTTCTGTATATAACATCTTTGCCTACTTCATGTATATACCGTTGATTATGATATTGCCCAGGCTGGTTGAATCCCTGCATCCCGGCGGTAAAGGTGTGGAAGGTAATCCCGCACTCAGCGGGCAGGATCTGGATCCCACTATGCGTATGGTTTTTTGGCCCGCAGTATTGGGATGGATATTATTGGGTATTTGGATAACTCAACTATATATTCGATATTGGAATATTAAAGAAAAAGAATAGAACTATGGAACAGGAAGGAAAAATTTATGTGGTGATGTTGGTTTGTTTGGTAGTTTTGGGCGGATTGATTGCTTATCTCATATCACTCGACAGACGCATTGCCAAAATGGAAAAAGAAAAAAAATAAGCCCTATTTATTTATTTTAAAACAACGATTGTTATGTCAAATCCTCATTACAGCTTTTTTGAAAGCGTAGAAAAAAGTTTCGATAAAGCTGCCTCTTTTACCTCGCTCGACAAAGGCCTGCTCGAACAAATCAAGGCCTGCAACAGTGTTTACCAAATGAAGTTCCCAGTAAAAATGGACAATGGCAAGATTGAAGTGATCGAAGCTTACCGTGTTCAGCACTCCCATCACAAAACACCCTGTAAAGGCGGTATTCGTTTTGCCGCTGAAGTGAATCAGGACGAAGTGATGGCGCTGGCGGCACTGATGACTTATAAATGTGCTATTGTAAACGTACCTTTTGGTGGCGGAAAAGGGGGAATCAAAATCAACCCTAAAAAATATTCCGCATATGAGCTGGAAAAAATTACCCGTCGCTATACTACTGAACTCATTAAGAAAAATTTTATCGGTCCCGGAACGGATGTACCCGCTCCTGATTATGGTACCGGTGAAAGAGAGATGGCATGGATTGTAGATACTTATCAAACAATGAAGCCCGGAGAAATTGATGCTGCCGGTTGCGTAACGGGAAAACCTGTAACACAAGGTGGTGTGAGAGGGAGAAGAGAAGCAACAGGCTTAGGTGTATTTTATGGAATACGTGAAGTGTTGATGATGAAGGATGTGATGGATAAACTTGGATTAACTACTGGAGTTGAGGGCAAACGCATTGTTGTGCAAGGACTAGGTAATGTAGGTTACTACACTTGTAAATTTTTCCATCAGGCAGGTGCGAAAATTGTTGCACTTGCGGAATATGAAGGAGCGATTTATAATGAAAACGGATTGGATTATGATGCTGTATTTAAACATCGTAAAGAAACCGGATCTATCTTAAATTTTCCCGGCGCACAAAACCTCGCAAAAAATACAGACGCACTTGAATTAGATTGTGATGTACTTGTTCCAGCTGCGTTGGAAAATGTCATCAACGGCGAAAATGCACCGCGTGTAAAAGCGAAAATTATCGGTGAAGCGGCCAATGGTCCTCTTACTCCTGAAGCAGATGAAGTATTTGCCAAAAAAGGCGTACTGGTAGTGCCTGATATGTTCCTGAATGCCGGGGGTGTAACAGTAAGTTATTTCGAATGGCTGAAGAATTTAAGTCACGTGCGTTATGGGCGTTTGGAAAAACGTTTCATGGAGAATCAGAACAACGTACTCTTAGACCAGATGGAGAAACTTACCAGCAAAGCGGTTGATGGAGGCATTAGAAAAAATATTCTTCATGGACCTGAGGAAGTAGATTTAGTATACAGCGGATTGGAAGAAACCATGATCACCGCCGTAAATGAAGTAATGGACTGCTGGAAACAGAATCCCGCAATTCCCGATATGAGAACGGCAGCTTATGTAGTGGCTATTAGTAAAGTAGCTGTATCATACGCGGAACTGGGTATTTTCCCATAGTAAAATAATAACCTCAATAAAAAACCCCGATTTAATCGGGGTTTTTTATTTTAATCTTTATTATAAAGCAGCTTATAATATTCATCTGCCATACGATTACTATCAAACTGGTATCGAACATCCTTCATGCCATTCTTAACAATTTGTCGCCATGCTTTATGATTATCATAATACAATGGCAGTATTTGTTTCTCCAGAATTTCAAAAAGCTGATTCATATCGTATTCATCCTGTTCGTGAACATGCATAGCTGCGTAATCCACAGGAGGAACTATAAAGCTGTTTTGTCCGTGCTGTGCAAACTCGCAGATCCATCCGTCGAAAGTACTGAAGTTAACCGCGCCATTCATCGCTGCTGTCATACCGCTGGTGCCACTTGCTTCGCGGGGAACACGTGGGTTATTCAGCCATACATCTGCAGCCTGCTTAAGCTTTCTGCTTAAGGTAAGTTCATAACCGATACAAACAGCAAGATTAGGATGATTTTTACTTAGCTGAATTAAATTATTGAAATCACTGATAGCAGGATAATCGAGGGGATAAGGTTTTCCTGCCCAGATGATTTGTATAGGATATTTTTTATTTGACAACAGTGCATTGAAGCGCTCTGTATCACGCGTAATCAGGTCCGCTCTTTTATAGCCGGCAAATCTTCTTGCCCATACCATAGTAAACACCGAAGGATCAAAAAGTTTTCCTGTCTGATCTGCCACGGTATCAAATGCACGACGTTTCAGATATTGTTTGCGGTCTTCAAAAGCCTCCTCATTTTTTTCATCCATGGCGGCATACAACTGCTTATCGGCCCAATATTTATAGTTCTGCGCGTTTGTAATGCTTGTTATTGGGGCAATAGATTCGTAATGATTCCACATTTTACGACTTACTTCTCCATGCAACGCACTTACCCCATTGGCAATTCTTGCATAACGCAGTGCTGCTAACGAATGATTAAATAAATCATCTGTCATACCGGTAAGGTGACGTACCTGATCAAGCGGCATGCCACAGAAATAAGACATTCTCTCGCACAGATAAATATCATGCTTTTCATTACCCGCCTCTTCAGGAGTATGCGTGGTAAATACCATGCGTTTTTTTACTTCCTCCATGCTGCCATATTTCTGATGCAGATAAAAGGCAGATGAAATCGCATGCGCCTCATTAAGATGATACACTTCCGGATCAAAACCCAGCTCATCAATCAGCTTAGCACCGCCTACCCCCAGCAGAATAAACTGCGCCACTTTGGTAGCTACATTCGCATCATATAAACGATGGGAAATAGTTTGTGAGATATAATCGTTTTCCGGCAAATCAGTTGACAGGAAAAAGATGGGAGCCGTATTAAATGTCTCAGGATTCAGATACCATGCTTTTACCCATACAGGGTGATCATGTATGGTAATTTGATATTTTATACCCGTATCTTCCAGAAAATTGTAAATCTTCTCATTCCATTGCACCTGCAGGGTCTGATCCTGGTTGCGTGCCTGATCGTAATAACCGTATTTCCATAATATACCTATGCCTATGAGATTTTGTTTTAACTCATATGCACTGCGCATATGTGAACCGGATAAAAAACCCAATCCGCCACTATAGATTTTTAATGGCTGATGTACGGCAAATTCCATCGAGAAATATGCCACCTTCTTACCGTAACTTTTATCGATAGGGTAAGGAACTTTGTAATTGTTAAAGCTCATAGTCAGTAATGTTTGCTAAATTGGCCACGCAATATAGCTTATAAAATCATAACAGACGTTATTTGTCTATATTGGATCAGAAATCTTACTAAAAAATTCATACCCTATTCATAATCAATGAAAAACTACCCTCTACTATAAACGAAATTAAATAGGGCGCATTTATTTGGCATAATGCATCTTTTTAACTTTTGGATATTTACCCTCGTAAGTACATTTGATATCTCTGTAACTGCCGCAGCCATTTATTTCGCGTATGGCAACCTGACGATTATCAAAACGCAGCTCAAGAACGCAAGGACTTTTCGTGTCACGAAAAACAGCCAAATTTTTATTGGCCCAATCCGCTTCTCCTTTCAACTCGCCCACACAATTGCCTTGTCTTTTACTGAAATGAATAAAAAAATAAATGGATTTATCTGTTCTGCCGTCTCGTATGGAGACAAGATTTTTTTTATCTGTCGAATAGTCCCCGGAATATTTGTGTTTTCTGGGTAACGAATCAATAGGATTGCCTAAAATAACATTACTCAAATCATCACTCGAATTTGTAACTGCCATGATTGGCAAACCAGATGCATCAAAATAAAATATCTGTTCCTCAGTACGGAGCTCGCCACCGGCTATATTTTCTTCTTTGATCAAACTAATATTGAATTTTGCATCAACTTTTGAAGAGTAGTTAATGCCGGTCTTATTTTTCTTTGAGTCGAGCAAAACCAAATGGCCTAAATATTTGCTTTGCGGATCAAAATATATGACGACAATTTGTTTTTTATTTCCTGTGAGGACGTGAATAAACAGATAGGTTGATTGATCATTGAGATGGACTTTACCTAAGACCCTCAATTTCACCATAGCCTTATCACCAATAATGGATGTAAAAACAGAATCGGGCAGATAAGTTTTAAAAGAAGCCACGTGCACTTGACTAGAATCTTTTTTATAGTTGAGCAGATCCTTTTGCGTAAAAGTAACAGGCAAATGCTGCGTAGCTGCAATATCTAAAAACTCTCCGGCCGCCAGTCCTTCGTCTGATATGCTTTTAGGGGGGGATTGCTTACAAGCTGAAAATAAAAAAAACAGGCATAATACAAAAAACAGCCCAACATGACCAAAACAAAAGAGAGGCTTGTATTCACGCATTAATATTAATTAAAAATGATGATGATATTAACCATTCAAAATTAATGGATTCGTTTAAGTATGTAAACAAAAAGCATATTCAACGATACAATATGTATAATTTTGACATGTAAAATCACTTATATGCAGTCAATCGAACATTTTTTTTCATCTATACATCCGGTTTGGGCGGCTTTTCTTGCAACTGTTTTCACCTGGCTGGTTACTGCAGCGGGAGCGTCTCTTGTTTTTTTCTTTAAAAATATGCACCGGGGCATACTGGATCCTATGCTGGGCTTCACGGGTGGTGTAATGGTTGCTGCCAGTTTTTGGTCATTGCTCAATCCGGCAATTGAAATTTCAGAGAAATTATATCCCGGCTATAGCTGGGCACCTGCAGCAGGTGGATTTTTAGCAGGCGCATTGTTTATTTATTTCTTAGACAAATTGATGCCGCACCTTCATTTAAATTTTGGACTAAGTGAAACAGACGGCTTAAAGAGTAAACTCCAGAAAACAACTTTATTAATTCGGGCAATCACGCTTCATAATATTCCTGAAGGACTGGCTGTAGGCGTATTATTTGGTGCTGCTGCGATGGGTATGGAAGACACCTCAATAATGGGAGCTATCACCTTAGCTATTGGCATTGGCATACAAAACTTTCCGGAAGGAATTGCGGTGGCCATGCCTCTGAGAAGACAAGGGGTAACAAGATTTAAAAGTTTTTGGTATGGGCAACTCTCTGCAATCGTCGAACCTGTAGCAGGTGTAGCAGGCGCCCTCGCAGTTATGTACCTGCAGCCGGTATTGCCCTTTGCGCTTGCATTTGCCGCTGGCGCGATGATTTTTGTAGTAGTGGAAGAAGTGATCCCTGAAACGCAGCGGGATAATTACACAGACAGATCTGTACTGGGATTTATAGGAGGATTTTTAGTGATGATGATCTTGGATGTCGCCTTAGGATAGATGTAAACAGAGCAGACAAATACTAAAAATGAGGACACATACTCTGGCGTAATAGTTTTTTATCGAGCTGATTATAATACCCGTTTTTAATTAGTGAGAATTCCCAGGCTCCCCTACCATTATTGAAATTATTCAATACACTAGTTGTTGCATCATACGTAAAAGTTACTCTAATACTCTTTCGTTCAAACCCTATCATGGCAATAGCAGCATCATTCATACGATAATACAATCCTCCTATTAGTATAAACTCGCCATTCCCCAGCACATTGTTAGCCGCATTCAAACCGATCACCATTTCAGAAGCTTTCGCCTGCAAGGAATAATACGCATTTGAATTAAGAATCCACATGTCATTCAGTTTTATACTGCCATTGACAAACCCGATATATCTTTCCGGCACCTGATTATCTGATCCTAAAAAACTCTCTCTGGGTCGATTCAGATGATGTACAGAAAATCCTAAGTTCAAATACGATTTAGCCGAGGGGAAATAGGCATAATTTAATCCGGCCTGCACATCCAAGTATGAAATATTATTATTCTGAAAGGCAGTTTCCCCATTAGGAATTTTCGCATCAAAAAATCTGCCGTTCCATTGATTATCAAAAATATATTGATTGAGATCTATTCTTTTAGAAGCAAGGCCGATATTAAATCCTCCCGAAATCAAACTACTAAATCCCAACATCTGATGATACGCAATGGACAAATATTGTTTGTCGCTTCTTAATTTACCCCTGCCGGCCAAATCATGCAGTATGATAAATCCAGCTCCCAGCCAGCCATTATTTAATTTGTTTCGCAATAGCTGAAAATCACCAAAAATACTTCCTGTAATAAACGGTGCAGGCAGAGAAGTCCACTGTGACCGATAATTACCTCCAATACGATAATCTGACTCAGGAATAAAACCTGTGTTGGCCGGATTTGTCGTTAAAGGAGAGTTCATAAACTGAGAAAAATGCAGATCCTGGCCATACAGATCGCCCGTGCCTAATAACAGCAGCAAAAATATTTGGCTAAAAAATATAGATCTGACATATTTCATCAATCATCAAATTTCGATCATTAAAAGTATTTTTTATGTTAATGTCTCTGTAAACATATTATTTCTGAAACCTTACAGCAATGATATTGATTATCTGATAAGCGTTACATCCCCTCTCCTTCTCAGCTTCTCACCTGTAAAGTATTCGATTTCCAATGTCCATGCATAGGCATCCATTGGCTGTAAAGCCCCCTTATAAGTTCCATCCCAACCAATGTTCTGACTACGGCTTTCAAAAACCATCAGCCCCTGACGATTAAAGATTCTTAGGGTCATTTTAGCAATGCCAAAACCTCTTACCAAAAACACATCATTGATACCGTCTCCATTAGGCGTGAAGGCAGTTGGCACATCCTGCAAGGTAGCGACAATCGCCTCTACCGACTGGCAAAGGGTATCCTTGCATGACTTTGTATCTGTAACGATGTGACAAACATTATACAATCCAGTAGCGGTATATTGATGTGTGGGATTTTTTTCATTTGAACGATTACCGTCCCCGAAATCCCAATCCCATTGCACAATATCGGGAAAGGACGTACTTACAAATCGCACCGGTTCATTTTCTTTAGAGGGGAAAGGAGTGTAGTTGAACCCTGCCGTTGGAGGAGAATACACCTGTAATGATTTTTCGACTGAATCGATAAGATTGCAGCTGTTATCGTTATATATATATTGTTTAATGGTATAACTGCCAGGCGTATTAAACAAAAAGGAAGGCACAGGAGAAGTAGACTGTTGACCATCACTGGTTATCCAAAGATACCTGACTGCTCCAACCGCACTGTCCCTTATTACAGGAGAAAAAGGCACACAACCATCATTTACATCAAAACCGGCACGAATAATGGAGGCAACCTGAAAATTTACAATGGCAAAAGAATCGCCGCTGTTACAAAAATTTGTATCAATCAGTATCAGGCGAACATTGTAGGATCCGGCCCCGGGAAATGTATGCGTTACAGGATTGGGAGAAAAACCGGGTATGGTATCATCTTTTGAGCCATCCCCCCATCTCCAAACAAATGAACGAGCGCCAAAATTTGGAATAGAAGAAAGCTTGTCGGAAAGATTCGTAAAGTCAAAAGACAAACTATTACAAGGTGGTCTTCTTACAGTATTAAACCGTACAGCTACTGAATCTGTTGTTACCCGGATACGCAAAAAAGCAGTATCGCGCACATTGCAAGTATTTTCATCAATCCCAATAAGGGTGACATTAAAAAACCGGTACGATTATAGGTATGTGTCAGCTTGTTTTGGGTTACCGTATCATTTTTGGATCCATCCCCCCAAATCCAAATGTACTTTTTGGCTACTCTCAGAGGATCTTCAAACTGGATAGTAGCCGGCAGACAAAAATTTAATTGCCTTGCATTGGGTACATTTAAGTCAACATCTACTCCTGTAAAGTCAAAACGTATTTTCATCATTCCCAGATTACAACCTGCACCATCATTGGCAGGATTAACATTGCCATAAACACCCGCTGTAATAGGATATGATGATTGAAATGGCTGATTACCTGAAGCAAATTTACAATTGGCGCAAGCTGCCTGGTAAATAACCCCTCTTGAATCGAATCTGCTGGTTCCTCCATCTACATGCTCTAAACCACCATTGCCCCCTTGCTGACCAAAAAAACTTCCGTAAAGAATATCTGATGCATTTTTTTTAAGCACAAAAAAATAAAAGTCGCTTCCGTCTGTTGATTTCTGTTCCGCATCCGGTGTGGTTCGCAAACCGGAAGTGCCAGAAGTTGGATAAGGGGTATTAGAAAAAGCATTGGCACCTCCGCCC
>JBKDRQ010000318.1:0-4632 GCA_046341135.1 Bacteroidota bacterium | reverse complement strand
CATAAAGAGCCGGATTTATTTTCTGTAGTTGCTGATTATCCGGAGGAGCAACATCCCATCCTCCTAATAAAGCACTGCCCGTCAGCCACAAAGTGCCATTCTTGGGTACCGGAACTTTGGTTGGAGGCGGGAAGGGAGTAGCCTTAAATTGTATTACATTAGAAATTAAAGTGCCGTTTTCCGGACTATTTTCAGCATTTTTTAAGAAGCATATAAGTCTGGCTATAAAGGTGTATTCTTTTCTGGGATCAGTCTGAACCTTAATATTTCCTATTGCTTTATTTAAATCGAACACAGTAATAGCTGCTGAAAGCTCATTTATATATTGTATCTCCCCGATATTGTTGCCCGTCTTGAAGTTTCCTCCGAGCGTATCAATTTGAATTTTATAAGTTACATTTTGTGAACTTATGCCTGAATTAAAACGATAATTAGGATTTGTCCATTTCAAATTTAACGCAATAGCATCAAGCTGTGTGTCATCGAGATTTACATTAAACTCTCTTGATTCAAGAACAGGACTAGTCCCGCCCTGAAAAACCACCTTGCTTTCAATCTTTTTACAAGCGATTATTACAAGAGAGATATATAAAAAAACAAATAGAATAACTTTTAATTTCATATTGTTCTGTTTTAAATATTATGATTAATATCCTTCATTTTGTTTCATTTGCGGATTGGCAGCCAGTTCAGAGTCAGGAATCGGGAATACCTCTCTGTAAGAAGCGACGCCCGTTCCGTTTTTAACTCCACCTTTCCATGGCCACAAATAAGATGATTCCGTAAACTTGTTCCATCTAATCAGATCTGATCGTCTGAATCCTTCCCAATATAATTCCCTTGCTCTTTCTTCGAAGATATAGTTTAAGTCATATACAATTAATTTAGGTTTATTGACTTTAGCTCTATCACGAAGATCATTTAAGTATTTAACTGCATCAGGATCATTAATACCCGGATTAAGTACCTTTTTGGCTTCAGCATAGATTAAATACATTTCCGCTAAGCGAAAAACAGGAAAGTCTATATCAGAAAAGGTTCTGCTGGGATCGGATCCAAAATCTCCTGTACTTGTTTTGTTTCTGAATTTAATTACTGCTAAACCATCCTTGAATTCAGAAATATCATCAATCTCTTCTTTCTGAGTGCCCTTTGTAAACTGAGCTCTTTTATCCCCGGTCCCATTAATATCCGGGAACAAACTGGGTAAGTTTTTGGTTGTTCTTAATCCACCCCAACCACCTAATCCGGAAACGGTTTTATCCATATCGCCTCCAACAGAAGCGTTAACTAAGAAAGTAGTCCCACCAAAATTCTGTGTTCTTAAGCCATCATAATTAAGCGTCCAAATGAATTCAGTCTGATTGATATTATTGTCAGCTAACATTAATCCTGTATAATCAGACATTAATTTATAACCGCCGTTGTTAATTACTTTTTGTGAATAGGTAACTGCTTCATTATACTTGGGTTCATTGATATATGTTTCCGCATTTAAGTAAATTCTTGCAAGCAGTGCCCAAGAAGCTGGTTTAGTAGCACGGCCATAGGTAAGCGCAGAAGGATTAGGCAAAAGTGCTTCAATGGCCTCGAGCTCTTTTACAATATATGTAAAAAGTGCCGATCTTTCAATTTGCTTGGGATTATATTTTGCAATTTGATCAGCTTCGGTCACAAAACCCGGGCGTGCATATAAATCCATTAATACCCAATAATTGAATGCACGAATAAAGCGCACTTCTGCCTGCATTTGACCAATATTTGTTGCAGCGGCTCCAGTAATTCCTCTCTCTGCCAGTTTGGATGCAGCGCTTTCTCTGATAAATTCATTACATAAAGTAATGGTATATATACAACGATAATACAAACCTTTTAACATGGGATTGGTAGCACCCCAGTTCATATTGTGAAAATCCTGAATGCCCGGATCATTCCATGCAACAACAGCTTCATCTGTCGTTAATTCCTGTGCCTTCCAGAATAAACGCATAAAGTCTGATGTACCTTCATCAATTCCGGCCACATCACCGGCTCCGGCAGGACCATTATTCCCGGTCAAGGCCATGCTGCCATACGCTTTAGCCAGTACCTGCAGATAGCTTGCTTCGCTCCCAAATGCTTGCTCTCCGGGAGTCGTATTTGGTGGAACTCTATCCAAATCCTTGTGACAGGCAGTAGCAATAAAAATGATTGCTAAGTATGTTAATGATTTAAGTCTCATAAAATTTATCTTTTGTATTTTAATGCATTTAAATTAAAAATCAAGATTTACACCCAGAGCATAAATTCGAGGTCTGGGATAAGTTGAATTATCAATGCCGCCTGCAACTTCAGGATCAAGTCCTTTGTAATTCGTAATCACAAAAGCATTTTGAATATTTGCAGAAACCCTTAATCTTACGTTTTTATATACTTCTCCGAGATCGTAACCAAAATTGATATTATCCATACGGAGGAAAGAAGCGTTTTGAATGTAGTAATCAGAAAAATACTGATTGTTCTGAAACCCTGTATTCAAATAATCCGCTGCCAGATTCCTAATAATTCCTCTGGGTTCAACAAGCCAGCTTTGTCTTAACACACCTCTGTCGGAGCTGAAGTTGTCATAGATGTAATTTCCAAAATTGGCTCTCATGACAAAACCTGCTGAAAATCTTCCCACAGAAACGCTCGAGCTGATACCAAGGAAGTATCGTGGATCTGGAGAGTTATATAAGTATCTGTCATTTTCATTAATGATTCCATCTCTATTTAAATCTTCATATAATCCTTCAATTGGATTATTGCTTTGATCGTATACTTGCTTATATACAAAGAATGAACTTGGCCTTTCTCCTACAATGTGCCTTTGAATAGTATTACCTGTTCCTCCGCTGATGCCGCCCACCTGAACACCCTTAAAGTTAGGGTCTTCATTTATCAACAACTTGGTAATTTCAGGAACCACATAAGTAAAGTTGACACCCAAATCCCATTGGATTTTCTTAGTTTTTACGGGGATCATATTCAAAGTAACTTCAATTCCTGTGCTTGAAATATTACCTACGTTAGTGAACAATTGATTTGTAAAATTCGTTCCCGCCTGTACCGGCACCACACTTAAAAGATCCTTGGTTTCTCTTTTAAATACATCTATCGTACCTGTAATTCTGTTATTCAATAAACCGAAATCTAAGGCAATGTTTGTATTGGTCGTAGTTTCCCATTTAAGATCAACATCATAAGCTCTGGGTCTTAATAAAGGAACAAATGTATTTCCTAACTGGTAAGTAGCGCTTGCATTACTTAAATCATAGGCAGGGACAAATCCATAAAAAGGAATACCATCTTGTTGACCGGTAATACCATAACCAACTCTCAATTTAAGATCAGAGATTATTTTTGAATTCTGCAGAAACGCTTCTTCACTTATTCTCCATGCAAGTGCAGCTGACGGGAATACACCCCATCTGTTTGATTTAGGAAACTTTGAAGTTCCGTCAGTTCTTACATTTAATGTTAAAACATATTTATTAGCCAGTGTATAGTTCAGCCTTCCGTAATAAGAAATCAAAGTAAAACCATCTTCCTGAGTTAAAAATCTGGGCTCCGATTTGGGAATGGTATCTCCATTAAATCTTCTAGACGGGAAATTGAAGTTATAAAAAGCAAAATCCTGATACCCTGTACCTGCCATCAGATCAATTTTGCTCTTAATACCGGGAATTTCCTTCACATAGTTGAAATAAAAATCCATTAATTTATTCATTCGTTGGTTCGTGTAAGGACTGAAAGATCCTCTGCGACCAAATTCAGATGCACCTCTGGAATCGGTTGTATTTAAGCCGCGGCCAACTGAATAATCATAACCAAGATTTAAGTTAGCCCGTAATCCTTTTATGTAAGGAAGCGTATAATCAAATTGGATATTACCTATACTTCTGAAAACCTGACTTCTGTTGTCATTAAATTCTATTAATCCCATTGGATTAGGATTAGATGCGTTCGGCTCGTCGCCAAGTGAAATAGGTAAGCCGCTTGTCTTAACCCATTCCCACCATCCGCCGTAGTTACTATTACCGGACTTTAACTGTTGTGTAGGGTCGAAAGCAATAGCAGAACCAATAGCTCCTGTGTTGGCAAACTTATTATTGGTGCCGGACAATTTAAGATTTAAGTCGACTTTTAATTTATCATTCAAAAACTTAGGACTGAGATTAATGGCACCGGACATCCTTTTGAAGTTATCCGTTTTAAGTATACCATCCTGATTTAAATATCCTGCCGATATACGAAAAGGTAATTTGCCATTTGCCAAACCACCTGATACACTAAGGTTGTATTCCTGACCAAATGCCTTTCTGTAAATTTCATCCTGCCAATTGGTATTGGCATTGCCTAGTAAATTTGTAGGTCCTCCATTGTCAGTAATTACTTTTCTCAATTGATCCGCACTTAAAACATCAACCTGATTGGATGCTGTTTGAAGCATTGCCTGTGAACTAAAGTTGATTTTAATTTTACCTTTTGATCCTTTTTTGGTAGTAATTAAAATAACCCCATTCGAAGCTCTTGAACCATAAATAGCAGCCGCTGATGGATCTTTTAATATTGTAAATGTCTCAATATCATTAGGATTGATCAGATTCAAGG
>JBKDRQ010000317.1:0-4003 GCA_046341135.1 Bacteroidota bacterium | reverse complement strand
AGAGGAGGAGATGGCTGCGAGCGTTCTTCCCCAAAAATTCCCCTCGACAAAAACGATGATCGCTTTATTTTCTTCAATCCCTTTCACTTTGTATCCCCATCTTCTAGCAAGCTTAATAGCTGTTTCACCTGCTTCTACTCCTGTGTTCATGGGTAATACTTTGTCATAACCAAAATACTGCGTGATATAGGCTTCATAATCGCCCAACAAATTGCTGTGAAAAGCTCTGGAGGTAAGTGTAAGTTTTTGTGCCTGTTCAGTTAGCGCTTTAATGATTTTGGGGTGACAATGTCCTTGATTAACTGCAGAGTACCCGCTTAGGAAATCGTAATATTTTTTACCCTCTACATCCCACAGAAAAACGCCTTCGCCTTTTTCAAGCACAACGGGCAGGGGATGATAGTTGTGGGCACCGTATTGTAATTCTTTGTCTATGTAGGATTGCGTCAATGATGACGAAACAATGGTTTGCATAAAATAAATTAATAATGGATGAAAAAAATAGGATAGGGTAGTTGAAAAAATAAACCTGACCTTAATGATTCAGGAGGTCGAGGTTAGAGGAGAGGAAGGGGGTATGATGTATTAATTCTGACATTCTAACAAATATACGATTTTCAGTTATCAGTTGTCAGTTGCAGTTGTAATAACTCACAACAGACAACCCACAACCGACAACTGCTTCTTCAGGCTTTGCGTCCTTTTCAAATATCCCATACACCGCACTGCCGCTGCCGGACAGCGATGCGTATATTGCTCCCTGCTCATAGAGTTTGTTGATGATCTTGCCAATTTCCGGATATGCTTTGATGACAGGAAGTTGAAAGTCGTTAATCAATGCTGACTTCCAGGTGCTGATAGGTTTTTGGATGATCTCAGTTATATCTTCACCCTCAGATGTATAATTTTCATTTCTGTTTAATTCCTTAAACGCGGTGGCCGTAGATACATGGATGCCGGGATGTGCAATTACTATTTTATATGCTTCTAAAGAAAATTCAAGTGGTGATAATTGTTCTCCCCGTCCAGTGGCATAGCAGGGTTTATTGAAGATAAAGAAAGGGCAATCGCTGCCCAGTTGCAATGCATATGACAATAATTTATCTTGACTAAGTCCCAATTGAAATTTTTCATTCATGAGCATCAGTGCTGCTGCACCATCGCTGCTACCGCCTCCCAGTCCGGCACCCATGGGAATCACTTTATGCAAATGCATTTTGATTTTCGGAAGTTCAGGAAAATCTTTCTTTAATAATCGATAAGCTTTGATGCAAAGATTTTGTTCAGGTGTGCCGGCAATGGTTAAGCCGGTTGAGGTAAATACAATATCTTCCTTTGCATCATGATCTGGATTGCGGATGATTTCAAGTGCATCGGAAAGTCCCTTGATCGGATAAAATATGGTTTGCAGTTCATGATATCCATCGCTTCTTTTATGCAGAATGCGCAGACCCAGGTTTATTTTACAATGGGGGAAGGATAACATGATAAATTATGTCTGTTAGAGAAAAGAGCGTATTTACTTTTTGCGAGTGGATAATTCATCTCTGATCGCAATCGCTCTGATATAATCTTCCTGTTCAAGCACATCATTCAGCAGGACTTCCAGATCTTCCGTACTCATTGATTTTAGATCTTCATTAGCTTCCGAACTTACTGATGATAATTCCAGTTCTTTTTTGCGGGGTTCGTTGCCATCGCCTTCCAGTATAACTCCCGCGTTCTCCATGATCTCTTCGGAAGTATAAATGGGGCAGCCAAAGCGAACGGCTAAGGCAAGCGCATCAGATGTTCGCGAGTCTATTTCTATCGTGTCATTATTGGAAGAGCAAATCATTTTGGAGTAGAACACACCCTCCTGAAGATCATAAATTAAAATCTCGTGTAATTTAATATCAAACGCGAGTAGCATATTCCTCATTAAATCGTGCGTAAGCGGGCGTTCCGGTTTCATTTGTTCCAATGCCACCGCAATTGCCTGCGCTTCAAAAGCACCAATAACGATAGGGATTTTTCTGATGCCATTCACCTCCTCCAGCACAACGGCATAACTCTGCGTTTGAGTGATGCTGTGAGAGATAGCGTATACTTGCAGTTCAACTTTTTTCATGCGTTGGCATCAAATTTACAATCAATTCAGGAAAAATGAAGCAGAAGCAGGTTTATCTTATATTATGAACTTGCTCAGTATATGTTTTAGGCGACTCCTTTAAACTTTTTAACTTCATCAATCAGCCTGGGTACTACTTCAAATGCATCGCCCACAATACCATAATCGGCAGCTTTAAAGAATGGCGCTTCAGGATCTTTGTTGATCACCACAATTACTTTGCTTCTGTTTACTCCAGCTAAATGCTGGATAGCACCGCTGATACCAATAGCCAGATAGAGATTGGGTGCAATGGCACCACCGGTTTGACCTACATGTTCATGATGCGGTCTCCAGTGTGCATCGGCAACGGCTCTGCTGCAGGCAGTCGCTGCACCGATAAGGCCAGCCAGCTCTTCTACCATTCCCCAGTTTTCGGGTCCTTTCAGTCCGCGTCCACCGCTCACTACCAGTTCGGCTTCACTCAGCGGAACCTGTCCGGTTACCTTTTGCGTAGCAGTTACTTTCACGGTCGGAGTGAAATCCGGTCCGCTTACAGACACCACTTCCGCAGTTCCTTCTCCGGCAACAGTTGTGTAGGAGTTGGGGCTGATGGCAATGATTTTTATTGCAGTAGTAATATTGATGTTGGCAAAAGCTTTACCACTAAATACGGCCTTCTTCACCACGAATCCGTTCGACGTATCCGGTAAACCAGCTGCGCCGGCAACCAAACCTGCTTTTAAGCTTACGCTCAGTCGGGGAGCTACAGATTTGCCTGTAAGATTGTTGGAAAGCACTAATACTTGTGCACCGGCAGTCTGCACTACACTCGTTATCGCCTTCGTGTATAGACGAGTATCCAGTTGGTTGTATTTAACTTCAGCAATATGATATACTTTGCTGACGCCGTATTTACCCAGAGTCGACAAGTCGTCTGACACTTTACCCAATACTACTGCAGAAGCAGTCCACCCGTTTTTCTGTGCCAGTTGCGCACCATAGGTGAGGGCTTCAAAAGATGATTTTTTGATTTGTCCGTCTGCAGCATCTGCAAAAATGAGTACTGACATATGTTAATCTATTTATTTGATAATGAATTATATAACTTTAGCTTCTTCGTGTAAAAGTTTAACTAGTTCGGCAGGGTTATCCGGACTCACCAGTTTTACGCCTGCCTTTGCCGGTGGCAGTTCAAAAGATACGATGGAAGTGAGGGTATCGGCAGCGGCGGGCTCTACCACTTTTAGAGGCTTTGTACGCGCACCCATAATTCCTTTCATGTTGGGAATTCTTTGTTCCGCCATTCCTTTTTGGCAGCTTACCACCAGCGGCAGCGCAGCCACACAGGTTTCTTCGCCGCCCTCTATTTCGCGGTTGAGGGTTACTTCGGAACCGTTAATGTCCAGCTTAGTAGCAAGAGAAACGTAAGCGCAATCGAGCAGTTCTGCCACCATGCCTCCGATGGAAGAGCCATTATAGTCGATGGTTTCTTTCCCGGTTAATATCAGATCATAACCTTCTTTAGCGATGGCTGCAATTTGTGCGGCCACATAATAGCTATCGGCTGAATCTGCATTTACGCGGATCGCTTCATCACCGCCCAATGCCAGCGCTTTACGGATGATGGGCTCGGCATCAGCGCCACCAACACTTAACAGGTGGATGATGGTGGAGGGATCTTTTTCTTTTAGTTCTATGGCACGAACCAGTGCATACCACTCATCGTAAGGGTTGATGATCCACTGCACACCATCCTGCGCAAATTTCGTGTTGTTATCGGTGAAGGCTATTTTTGCCGTAGTATCCGGCGTTTTACTGATGCAGACTAAAATTTTCATTATTTTTCCAATTGAAATTTTTCAGAAAATATGGCCAGATAGGGATGATTTGTTTCCTGTTTACAGGCCGGCA
>JBKDRQ010000316.1:0-3146 GCA_046341135.1 Bacteroidota bacterium | reverse complement strand
TCATTTATGCTGCTAAGGTATCTTCAAGTCAATTGGTGTTTTACCTTTTTTTAATAAATACTCATTGTCTAGAGAAAAATGTCTGCATCCAAAAAAACCTTTATCAGCACTAAAAGGAGAGGGATGGGCTGCTTTGAGTACATAATGTTTGGTTTCATCTATCAGTTCTTGTTTCTGCTGTGCAAATTTTCCCCAGAGCAGGAATACCAGTCCTTCTTTTTTATCTGACAATAAACGAATGACATTGTTTGTGAATTCCTCCCAGCCAATTTTGGAGTGACTCAGAGGCTCATTGGCTCTTACGGTGAGGAATGCATTCAATAACAATACGCCCTGTTCGGCCCACTTGGTGAGATTACCATATTTCGCAGGCATTCCTATGCCGATATCAGCTTGTATTTCTTTATAGATATTGATGAGAGAGGGGGGTGGTTGAATCCCCTCTTGTACAGAAAAGCAAAGTCCGTGAGCCTGACCCTGTCCGTGATAGGGATCCTGACCGAGTAGCACTACTTCTACATTATCAAAGGGAGTGAGGTTGAAAGCATTAAATATGTGACTACCGGACGGATAGATGGTTTTACCTTGGATTTTTTCTGTTTTCAGAAAGGCTACAATTTCTCTGAAATAAGGCTTGTTGAATTCTTTTTTAAGGACTTCTTTCCAACTTTTTTCAATTTGAACATCCATGATAAAGTCAAAACCTAAAGGTTGTCATTGTTGTCGGGTTGTCAAGTTGTCGAGATTATGGCAAGTGAATAAATTACCTCACTTTTAACTTTTAACTTTCAACTTTTGGGTGATCCCGACACGATTCGAACGTGTGACCCACAGCTTAGAAGGCTGTTGCTCTATCCAGCTGAGCTACGGGACCAATGAGAATGCAAAAATAAGGGCTGCAAAGATAAATTGCTCAGTCATTGTTTCCAAAACACAGTCCCTCATAATTTTTTTAAAAAAACAAGTCTAAAACTTGCATAAGTCAATCTGGCGACTAATTTTACAGTCAATACATCGCCTCAAGGCGTTAATCCGATCTCCCCCGAATTACCTCCGTCCATTTCCTGTGGTATTTTTCAATCTGTACAACTATTTTATTTATGAAAACTATGCACAGTTTATTTATTGCGTTCTCTATCTTCTTTTTTTCTCCTTCTTCTTATGCCATCAATCCTTTGCCAGAGGTAGCTGCACCCAAATGGGAGCTAAAGGAGCAGCGAGTTTGTGTAAACTGGACAGCCTCTTCTGATCAGGTGGACGTAATATATATCGTTGAAAAAAGTCGGGATGGAAAAATATTTTCATCAGAGATGGTGGTGATGGGAGGATTTGAGGCAAATAATCAATTAGAATTTTCTTGTCGTTTCAAATATGAAGCGGGTACACAGTATCGCATCAAACAGATTAATAATAACGGCAACTATAAAATTATAGATACGAAGACTTTTTAAGATACTGTTGGTTCTCTTATAGGTAAATAAGCCTTCCTTATTCTTAGGGAGGGCTTTTTAACTAAATCAAAGTCCAAAACTCAAAACGAAAAATTGTTGTCGGGCTGCTCCGAATGCTTTCGGAGCGGGCGGATTGTCGTTGTTTTCATGGTTATCATTGTAGGAGTTGTCTTTCTCTGATCGTTCCTTCTGCTCTTTCAATCCTAAAACGCACAAACATATCCTCTTTATACCAGGATTCTTTACGGGTTTTTTGGATTACATCCACGTGATGGGGCATGCCGTAGGCAAATTGTTTCATCTTCGCTTTGCTTTCCCATATGGAGAAGGTGGCCTGTTTTAAGAAGGGTGTTTCCCCGACACCTATCGAAAAAATATATCCATCTGCCTTACGCATATCGTTGGAGGCTCCTTCCACATGCTCCCAGAATCTTTTTCTTTTTGATCCGTGAATGGTGGCGCGGGTTAAAATGGCAATCTGTCCCTCATAATCTGTCTTTAAAGGCAACTCCCCAAATGCTTTTTTACCATCCCAGCTGCCATGCCCTTCAATGGGTTGTAAGACAAGGGTACATAGTTCGCAACCGAATAATCTCCACCAGCAGGTAATAAGTGACCCATAAATTTTTTTTCGTAATTCCTGAATGGGTGATTCTGTTTCGCTTTTATTGTAGTCGTCTTCAACAATGGCGAGCAGCCCGTACTGCTGCCAGTCGGCCTGTTGACTAAAGGTATCTCCCTGTCCGCAGCCGAGGGTTTTATGGAATTTGATTTTGGGGCTGAAGATGAGTGGAATGCGGTGAATGGCCATGGCCGTCAGCGCAAAATAAATATACCGCTTTTTATAGCGGACAAAAGTCAGGTATGCGGTCATACAATACCTGCAATTTAGGGGATAATGACCTCTTTTTTTGGAATTTCATGTGGAAAACCTCTCCGGTTTTTCCTGACTGAATAACTTATATTTGTCGCCTTTCAAAAATGTAATTCAAGTGCGATTAAAGAGTTTAGAAATCAAAGGATTTAAGAGTTTTGCCGACAAAACAGTATTGAGTTTTGATGAGGGTGTTACCGGTATTATCGGCCCCAACGGCTGTGGCAAAAGTAATATCATCGACAGCATCCGCTGGGTAATCGGTGAGCAAAAAATCAGTCATCTCCGCAGTGAGAACCTGGAGAGTCTGGTGTTCAATGGATCAAAGTCGAGAAGTGCTTCCGGTTTGGCTGAAGTTAGCCTGACTTTTGAGAATACCCGCAATCTCTTGCCTACTGAATTTAATACGGTAACGGTTACCCGAAAGTTTTATAAAAGCGGGGAGAGTGAATACAGACTCAATGATGTGCAGTGTCGTCTGAAAGATATTCAGAATCTCTTTTTGGATACAGGAGTCAGTACCGACAGCTATGCGATCATCGAACTGGGGATGGTTGATGATATCATCAAGGATAAAGATAATAGCCGCCGCCGCATGCTCGAGCAGGCAGCCGGGATCACGATCTACAAAACCCGTAAGAAAGAAGCGAAATCAAAACTTGATGCTACTGAACAGGATCTGGCACGTATAGAGGATCTTTTATTTGAAATCAATAATCAGTTAAAGACTTTAGAGAATCAGGCGAAGAAGGCGGAGAAATATCATGAGCTGAAGAAAGAGTATAAAATTCTGAGTGTTGAGTTGGCAAAAGCTGCACTAC
>JBKDRQ010000315.1:0-3500 GCA_046341135.1 Bacteroidota bacterium | reverse complement strand
ATTATGCAAATATTCGGCTATGCTCCAGGCAATGGAAATGCCGTCATAGGTTGAAGTTCCTCTGCCTATTTCATCGAGTAAGACGAGGCTTCTTCTGCTAAGATTATTGATAATGCTGGCTGTTTCATTCATCTCCACCATAAATGTACTCTCGCCTCCGCTCAGGTTATCACTGGCTCCTACGCGTGTAAATATTTTGTCGGTAAGAGGGATGAATGCTTCGGCAGCTGGGACATAACTACCCATATGCGCCATCAGTACAATAAGTCCGGTTTGTCTGAGTAAGGCACTCTTTCCGCTCATATTAGGTCCGGTTAGAATAATGATTTGCTGATCTTGCTGATTGAGCACTAGATCATTGGTAATAAAGGGTTCTCCCGGAGGTAATTGTTGCTCAATTACCGGATGTCTTCCTGATTTGATATGAATGGCATCTCCTTCATGAATTTGCGGTTTACAATAATTATTAGTACTGGCATTCTCTGCAAAGGTTGTAAGGCAATCCAGTATGGCCAGTGCCTGAGCATTTTGTTGAATAGGTATAATATATTCCTGTAGCTCGTTAAGGAGATTGTCGAAAATTTCAGTTTCGATTTTAATAATTTGCTCTTCGGCACCGGTAATCTTTTCTTCGTATTCCTTTAATTCAGGCGTAATATATCTCTCTGCATTGGTGAGTGTTTGTTTGCGTATCCATGTTTCAGGAACTTTTGCCCGATGGGTATGCGTTACTTCCAGATAATATCCGAACACCTGATTATAGGCAATTTTCAATGAGGGTATTCCGGTATTTTCACTTTCTCTTTGCTGAATATTTAACAAATATTCTTTGCCATGCAGGGCAATGTTCCGAAGTTGATCTAAGGATGCATCGATGCCATTTTTAATTACCTGTCCTTTTTGTATGCTTGCCGGTGTATTTTCATCGATGGTAGTATTGATTTTTTCGGCAATATACTGGCAGGGATTCATGGTGTCGCAAAGTCTGGTTGCGTAGGAAGTAATTCCCTCTGCGCATAAGCTTTTTATTGCTGCCGTGATTTCAAGTGTTCGGGATAGCTGCACCACTTCACGCGGATTCATTTTTTTCAGGGGGAGTTTTGCGACCAGACGTTCCATGTCGCCGCATTGTTTTATCAGCTGTCGAATTTTCTTTCTTAATTCTTCATTTCGTATGAACGCTTCTGTAGCGTCGAGTCTTTCCTGAATACGTTCTTTGTCAATAAGCGGAAGTACAATCCATCTTTTTAATAACCTGGCGCCCATAGGAGATACGGTATTGTCCAATGTGCGTTGTAATGTAGCACCACTGCTATTTGAATCAATCAATTCAAGATTACGGATGCTAAATTTGTCCATCCACAAATACGACGAGGTGTGAATTCTTTTGATGGAAGTAATATGTCCAATATTCGGATGTTCTGTGTCGCGCAGATAATGCAGTATCGCGCCTGCCGCAATTGTTCCGGCAGTTTTATCTTCAATACCAAAACCTTTAAGAGAATGGGTTTGGAAATGTTTCAGCAGTAACTCGGTTGTATAATGTTCCTGAAATATCCAGTCTTCAAGATGATAGGTGTAAAATTTTTGTCCAAAACTTTCTTTAAATAACTTTTGCTGATTACGGGTAAAAATAATTTCAGCGGGTTGCAGGCTTTGCAGCAGCTTGTCGGCCTGTTCTTTATTGCCGTCTGCTACTAAAAATTCTCCGGTACTCATATCCAGAAAGGCAAGACCAATTTTTTCGTCTTCAAAATAAACAGCAGCCAAGAAATTATTACTGTTCATTTCAAGCATTTTTTCATTGGTAGCGATACCCGGAGTTAAAAGTTCTGTGACACCTCTTTTTACAATTCCTTTTGCTTGTTTAGGATCTTCAAGCTGGTCACAGATGGCCACCCGATGCCCTGCTTTGACGAGTTTATGTAAGTAGGTATCCAGGGCATGGTGGGGAAATCCGGCCAGTTCGCTGCTTGCAGCCGCCCCGTTATTTCTTTTGGTAAGAGTAATGCCAAGCACACGTGAGGCATGTATGGCATCTTCCCCAAAGGTTTCATAAAAATCGCCTACTCTGAATAAAAGGATAGCATCAGGATATTTTGCCTTGATGGCTTTATGCTGTTGCATTAAGGGAGTATCTCCTGATGATTTTGCCATTTACTTAATAATAGAGGGCAACAAAAATAGGAGAATAATTATTTTTTTGATTTTAGACCCATAATTTCCTTTTTTCAAGCGGAAAACCTTACCTTTGCCGTCCAAATTTTTTTATTATGGCAAGAGTTTGTCAACTTACAGGGAAAGTGCCGGTGACCGGACATCGCGTTTCGCACTCCAATATCAAGACGAAACGTCGTTTTCTTCCCAATTTACAGACTAAGCGTTTTTATCTGGCAGAGGAAGACAAGTGGGTTACCCTAAAGCTTTCTACTGAAGGTATCCGTACCGTTAATAAAAGAGGTTTGTACAGTGTGGTGAAAGAATTGCGTGCCCGTGGCGAAAAAATCTAAATTCATAAAATAATTTATTATGGCAAAGAAAGGAAACAGGGTACAGGTTATTTTGGAATGTACGGAGCATAAAACATCCGGCCAGCCGGGTACCAGCCGTTATATTTCCACTAAAAACAAAAAGAATACCCCTGAGCGTTTGGAGTTGAAAAAATACAACCCCATTCTTAAAAAAGTAACGGTACACAAAGAAATTAAATAATCTCCTTTACGGATAAAATAAATATTTTATATGGCAAAGCAAGCTAAAACGGCGATTAAAACAAAAGATCAAAAGGCAGCAGCAGAGGCAAAAAACTGGAGTAAAGTTATCAAGGCTGTCCGTAGTCCAAAAACAGGAGCTTATACTTTTAAGGAAGCAATTGTTCATAAGGATAAGGTGAAAGAATTTTTAGCGAATAAATAATTTCAGATCTTTTATTTTATACAGCTGTCATTTATATCATGGCAGCTTTTTTTATTTATATAGCAACGTAATTATATGGGATTCTTTAAAAAATTATTCGGCATAAAGAATGAGGAGGTTTTGTCGGAGGGGCTCGAGAAGACAAAAGAAGGTTTTTTCGGTAAGATTGCCAGAGCCATTGCAGGTAAGAGTACGATTGACGCCGATGTGTTGGATCAGCTGGAAGAAGCATTGGTAAGTGCAGATGTTGGCATTGATACAACCATAGAAATTATCAGACGTGTTGAAGAGAAGGTAAACAAAGAAAAATATGTGAATACGGCAGAATTAAATAATCTGCTGCAGGCATCCATACAAGAGATGCTGATAAAGCCTGATCATACAGTATCAGAAGCAAAAGAAGAATCAGGTTCAGTTAAAAAGCCTTATGTAATATTGATTGTTGGCGTGAATGGAGTAGGTAAGACTACTTCTATCGGTAAATTGGCTTATCAGTTCAGGCAGGCCGGAAAATCTGTTATGCTGGGAGCTGCCGATACATTCAGGGCAGCTGCTGTTGATCAGTTAACGATATGGAGTGAGCG
>JBKDRQ010000314.1:0-5239 GCA_046341135.1 Bacteroidota bacterium | reverse complement strand
GACCCTGTATTGGTATGTGGGACAGAATGGGTGCGGAAAAGCAAGAACGCAATACCATTGTGCATTCTTTCAACAGAAACTTTGCTAAGCGTGCCGATGGCAACCCCAATACATTAGCATTTGTAGCAAGTCCGGAATTAGTAACCGCTTTAGCCATTGCGGGTGATTTGAATTTCAATCCGCTTACCGATACTTTAACAAACGATAAGGGTGAGCAGGTAAAACTGGATCCGCCAAGTGGAGATGAATTGCCGGTGAAAGGTTTTGCGGTAGAAGATGCCGGTTATCAGGCGCCTGCCGAAGACGGAAGTGGTGTGATCATTGACGTGAAAGCAGACAGCAAGCGTTTACAATTATTATATCCTTTTGCTGCATGGGAAGGCACGGATCTGAAAGGATTAAAGCTGCTGATAAAAGCGAAAGGAAAGTGCACAACGGATCATATATCCATGGCCGGTCCATGGTTGAAATTCCGTGGTCACCTCGACAATATCAGTAACAATTTGTTGATTGGCGCGACCAACTTCTTCAATGAAAAAACAGACAACGTAAAAAATCAGCTCACCGGAGAATATGGTACTGTTCCGAATACTCAAAGAGCTTATAAAGCGGCAGGTATCGGAAGTATGGTGGTAGGTGATGAGAACTACGGTGAAGGTTCTTCCAGAGAGCATGCGGCGATGGAGCCCCGTCACTTAGGCGTTCGTGTGGTAATGGTAAAATCATTCGCTCGTATTCACGAAACCAATCTGAAAAAACAAGGAATGCTGGCGCTCACTTTTGCGAATAAAGCCGATTACGATAAGATCCTTGAAGACGACACGATTGATATTGAAGGATTACTGACCTTCACACCCGGCAAGCCATTGCAGGTGGTATTGAATCACAAAGATGGTAGCAGCGAAACCATTCAAGCAAATCATTCTTACAATGCACAGCAGATCGAATGGTTTAAAGCCGGTGGTGCGCTGAATGTGATCAGAAAGGCATTTGCGGGATAAGCCAAAAATAAAAAGTTGGAGGTTGTGGGTTGTAAGTTGTAGGTTAGCATTAATGTTTTTAACACAGAGGCACAGAGTCGCAAAGGCACGGAGTATTCAATTTAAAGACGAGAAGTGTGGCGCTGGCAAGGCAGAACGCGCGGAGCGATCGGGTTTGCCTAGATTTTTCTTTGGTTACTTTCTTTGTAGCGATGACAAAGAAAGTAACAATAAAATTTTACGGGTGAGTAACACGTCGGCACAGGTCTGGAGACGCTGCGCCAGTAAATAATTTTAAAATTTAACCGGACAGCAATAGGTAAAACCCAAAAGTTTATAGGCATAGATATTTAAGTTCAATCTTCTTCGCGAGAATCAGAATCTTCTTCCCCTGCCCCTCTTTACCTTAACGGCTTTTACCCGACCTCGGGGATTTGTTTTAATGATAGTGGTGGCTCTTCTGTTGTTATGGATCACTAATGTGGAACGACTTCTTCTGGGTGCGTAAATCCCTCTTGCTACAATCACCCTTCTGGTTGGCACACGATGAAAGTGCACTCTGTACGGACCACTTCTTCCATAAAAAATGCCAAAACCATGTGGCCTCCAGGGTCGCCACCATTTAGGATACAATCCCCAGCGCCAGGGAGAGCGCCATGCCATATAGCCAGGGGCATATACATAGCGAACACCCGGCCAGAACCATACATTTACAAAAACCTGACCGGAAGAATGATTTTCTACCGTTAGGTTTTCAGCCGTGTTGATTGAACGATCTGCCTGATGAACAATCAACCCGTTAAAATTATTGGTTGAAAGATCATCTTTCAAACGCAGCGAATAAGACTGAGTTGATTCCTGCACAGGCACAAAAGCATCTCCGTCATCTTTGGGCTCCACGATCGTATTTTCAGGATATAAATCTGCATCTCCTTCTATCTGTAGTTTCGCACTTTCTGTTCCTACTTTCTCGATGCCAATTGTAGCAATATCCTGCTTTTCTTTTTCACTCAGGTATACGCTTAAGACAATCGCATGTGCATCTCCTTCAGCAATATCATTGACTACTATATAATCAATATCGCCGTCGTTGTTGAGATCCAGATTATTGACATTATTATTTTCCTCATTGAGCATTTTTTCAAATTCTTCCAGGGAACCAGATTTTTTGAATAACGCCAATGCGCCCTCCAGGCTAAAATTATCGCCGGTATTTTCAGGTCGGTCATCGGCCTGAGCAAAAATGTTGGTGATAAACAAAAAGGCAATTAATGTTGTGATGATTCTATTCATGTCTTTAAAATTAGAGGTTAAATGTCAAGATATTATTGAACATCATTAATGATACTCATCATAGACTTTGAAAAGAGATAGAGGTTTAAATATAATATCAACCCCTCGTAACCCCAGGTTTAAGGCCGGGGTTACGAGACATTTATCAATACCTTCACACGATCCACCAACTGCTGTGCTTCAGATAACTGCAAAGCTTCTGCATAGATACGAATGATCGGCTCGGTGTTGCTGGAGCGGAGATGTACCCACGCATCTTCAAAATCCATTTTGAGTCCGTCAACTGTATTAATGATCGCATCCGGAAAAGATGCTTCAACTTTTTTAAGTAATGATGGCATGTCAGTTCCCGGAGATAAAGTCGCCTTATCCTTCACCATCTTATAGTCGGGGTAAGTTTTTCTAAGCGCTGATGCAGATAAACCGGTCTCTGATAAATGGGAAAGGAATAATGCAATACCCACCAAGGCATCTCTTCCATAATGTAATTGCGGATCAATAATCCCCCCATTCCCCTCTCCTCCGATCACAGCATTGACTTCCTTCATTTTGGTCACCACATTCACCTCTCCTACCGCACTGGCAAAATAACTGCCGCCATATTTTCGCGTAACGTCACGCAAGGCGCGTGTAGAAGATAAATTTGAAACGGTTGCTCCAGGTTTCTGTTGTAAGATATAGTCCGCTACGGCAACCAAAGTATATTCTTCGCCAAACAGCGTACCATCTTCTGATACAAAACACAAGCGATCTACATCGGGATCCACTGCAATTCCCAAATTCGCTTTTTCACGCACTACCCTGCTGCATAATTCGGTGAGGTGCTCTGCCAGCGGCTCGGGATTATGCACAAAATTGCCATGCATGGCTTCATTAAGAACAATGATATTATCAACACCAATTGCTTTCAATAATGCTGGAACCGCAAAGGCTCCGGAACTATTGATGGCATCTACGACAATCTTGAAATTTTTCTTTTGTATAGAATTTTTATTTACGAAAGGATGAGCCAGAATCGCATCAATATGTTGCTCTAAGCTCTTGTCATTTTGAGAAAGCTTTCCCAAATCATCTACACCAACAAATTCAATTTTCTCTGATTCCGCCAAAGCCAACACCTGCTTCCCTTCCTCTGCAGAAATAAATTCACCTTTATCATTTAACAATTTCAGCGCATTCCACTCTTTGGGGTTATGGGATGCAGTAAGAATAATCCCTCCTGCTGCTTTTTCAAATACAACTGCCATCTCTACGGTAGGCGTAGTGCTTAATCCGAGATCAATCACCTCTGCTCCCAGTCCGATTAATGTTTGTGTAACGAGCTGACTCACCATTTCCCCACTCATTCGTGCATCCCGACCGATGACAATTTTTTTCCCTTTATTTTTTTGAAGGATGATGCTGCCATAGGCTGCAGCAAATTTCACCACATCAATTGGGGTAAGATTATTGCCAGGTTCACCTCCGATTGTACCGCGAATACCGGAAATAGATTTCATCAAAGCCATGTAAAAAAATTTTAGCGAAAGTAAAGGATGCTGAACAATTATAGTGCAGCATTTGCCGGCAAATATCTTTTCAGCCAGCTGTCTTTAACCGGCACCAGCCATTCATGAATAAGTTTATGTTTGGTGTCTGCCAGATTGTTAAAGTAAAGAGTATCCGAATCAATCAAACCATGCTCGATTGCATAAGCTACTTGCGATAGCGGTATTGATTGTACTTTATCTTTATGCCAGAAAGCCATCAGTTGTCTGTTGAGCAGCTGAATACCGAAGGTTTTTTCAACTTCCTGAATAAAATGCACACTGCTGTCTGTACTACATCCGCTAACTCCAGCAGCGGTTTCATCAGCCATTAATATAATAAACTGACCGAAGAATAAGGTACCAAATCCTTTCACTTCGTTTCCATGTGATTTCCATTGACTAATGAAATGATTGAGCATTTCTTCTAGCTGTAATGCCTCGCTCATGAAAAGCAGCCGATTGCTCTGATAAATCCATACGCGGCTAGCCGGATGAAAATCTTCAGGAAGTAAATCAATATAATCGGGAGTGGATGCCATAATGATGATACAAAATTAGTGAATGAAGACGAATTGAATTGAATTGCTTTGTCGTACAATAATTAAATTTTCTTGTTGTCGGGCTGCGTCCGCCTACTCCGAATACTTTCGGAGTGGGCGGATTGTCATAGTTGTCGTGGTTGTCCAGTAATCTGTAATTTTGTAAAAATCATTATGAAATCATATATATTATACGTAGTAGTTTTCTTTATATCTACTACAATCCACGCACAGACAATTTCTGATCAGGGAATTATTGAAATGAAAATTGAAACCAAACGACCGGAAGAGGATAATCCATCAGGCAATCAGGATGGAGACAATATGATGCGTTGGGGTGATCTGGAGATGAAAGGAAAGATGTATTTCAAAGACAGTATGTCGAAAATGAATATTGACATGGGATTCAGTAATAGTCAGGTTTATTACAACAGCGCAACCAAAACCACTACTACTCTATTTCAGGCGATGGGAAAAAAGATGGGATTTTATAGTACAGATGAAGAGGTAAAAAAAGCCGTTGAGTCAGGCGATTCAAGCGGCATGTTCAGAATGCCTCCGGCCAACTCGGCGGTGAGGATTGAATACTTATCTGATGAAAAAGTGATTGCAGGCTTAAAGTGTAAAAAAGCAAATATCCGATATACCAACCGTAAAGGAGAAGATATGCAGCAGATGATCTGGTACTGTCCCGATTTTATGGTGGGCAATCGTTTTCGCATGAGTTCGATGATGCGTATGGCCACGGTACCTGGCATACAAAAAATAAAGGGATTTCCGATGGAATATGAGCTGAAACGCAATAATGGAATGACTGTTTTTTATACCGTTACCAAAGTAGATTTAAAGACCCCTGTAAATGATCAGGAATTTATCATCCCATCCGGATACGACATCA
>JBKDRQ010000313.1:0-2785 GCA_046341135.1 Bacteroidota bacterium | reverse complement strand
GTACAGGTTCCATGCCTGCTCAATCATTCCCTGTTGGTCATACCAGGCATAAGCATAATTTCTTTTTTGATAAAAACGATGGATTTCTTTTTCGTAGGGCTGCCATTTGGAATAGTGATGAACAAATTCATGTATAAAATTACTGTCAAAAACTAAAGTTCGCTGATCACTGAAACCGCCTGGAAGAGATATGTCAGGTGGAGGAATCGTGTCCTTGCTTTCATGTACTTTTTTGTCATTTCCGTTGGTGTTACATCCGAATTGAATGATTGCCATTAATAAAAAAACAAAAACAGATGGGGTAAAGATTAAGGAAAGTTGATTTTTGAATTTCATTCCGGATGATCTAATGATTAATTATTTAAGTTAATAATTTTTTCAATTCCAAGGAGATTTTTTCAAGAGTAGCAATCGTTTTCATTCATAGTGTTACTCCTTTGTGAATAATTGATTTATTATACGCTGCGAGCTATATATACTCAAAAGATACAATCCGTGCGGAAGACTGCCAACATTAATTTGTATATTTTTCGACACCTTGTATTGCTTGTATAAGACCTGTCCTGCCATGTTAGCTATGGTAATCATATGTATTTGACCCAGAATATGATTATTAAGATGTATATAATGATGCCCTGATGTATAGCTTATCGGTGCCGCATTTTCTTTACTGAACACGCGAATTTTTTTTATTGATGAGTGTTCTAAGTGATTTTCCCTGTCAATGATACTAAGTCGGTAATAATTCCAACCCTCGTGAGGATGCATATCATACTCCTCATATGCTTTTCTATAATTATTATACCTTGGTTGGATGATTTTTAATTGATCAAAGATTTTACCGTCTTTACTCTTTTCAAGGATATAAGTTTTAATCTCTTCGGGATGATGATCATGCCATCCGATCCGCACTTTTTTTCTGATGTATTCGATGTCAAAATTTTGTATACTTAACGGAAGGGGAGACTCAGCTGTATTTACAGATCCGATAACAAACTTTTCATAACTGTTAATATCATTTGCAGGCCTGTCTCCATTCCAGGATATATAAGTGAGTCCGGTTACTGCTTCAGTTTTGATTGCTGAGTTACCAAAATAAGTATCATGCCGGTCGCCCCACTCTCCATTGTAAAAAGGAACGACTTGCAGATAAGATGGGTTTGCCGGATTGATAATATTACATTGACTTTGTCCCATTGAATTTACGGACCAGGATAATGTAACGTCAGCTCTTGTATTTCCTGATCTGTTCAAATTCCAGTATTCACAGGTACTGATTTGTTGCAGTCCTTTGTCGGATGCTTCTTTTTTAATTTTCCATATCGTTGGATTGGATACTATAAATTCGGTCTGAAAGGTATCTATACCGGATAGATTTGAAATCTCCAGCGGTCTGTATCCACCGGCAAAGCCGTTTGCAGGCGGATCACCCGGAATCGTGAAGGCAACAGGAGGTTTACCTAATGGAAAAATAAAGGGAGTATTCCCGATTTTTTTCACGGGTCCGGCAACATAAGAATGAAAATTTGCTCCTGCTGTATAACTATTGGTATTAAAACATAATATCTTATCTGTATTATTGGTGATAAAAATACCTTGATTGAATTCCATAAATCCTGAAATCAGTAGATTTTTCGTGATCGTAATCTGATTATTTCCTGATGTTCCGTTGTTCTTTAAAACTATACCTCCCTGAATATTTTCGGGCAATGCATCACCTGTTATCTGATTGGCAGATCCGTTATATTGATATATGCCTCTTGCATCAAAGGAACGGCCTGCTGTTTGTATATTTCCTGTAGATCCATTACTGATACCATCTGCAGATCCTATGCCTAGTTCTGCTCCTGATGCAAGTATGAAATTAGCAGATCCGTATAATGTGTTGATTCCGCAATGAAGTGATCCTCCCTGGTTCACACTAAAATTAAAACCGCTGCCATTAATAATGTAATCGGAACTGAGTGACACTTTGGCCTGATTAGAAACTGTTATACCGCTTGTTGTGCTGCTCATTAAAACAGATCCGCTACCATATATCCTCGTATAAATTCGGTTGGTGCCGGTGATTTCAATACAGCCTCCGGTCATTTGAATATTGCCGGCTCCTCCAAATCCGTCTCTGAAATAGCGGGTTCCTGAATTTTGTATATACAGGGTATTCCCATTGGCAACTTCTACAAAACCATTAATAACGGTATGATTGGGTGCCGCAGAGCCCATAAATAAAGTACGGCTAATTCTGAATATAGGATGTTCATCAGAGGAAGTATTAAAATATGTTTTATTGGCTGATTCAAAAGGGGTAGGGGCAGACCATTCAAATACAGAACCGGTTTTAAATTTTATCAATGGATTTGTGTGAATGAAGTCATCAGATTGTTGCAGACCACTATTATTGACAACTTTTACAATGCCACCTTCTTCAACAGTATAGGTTGCATTCGTTGTATTTGAGGGTCTGTTGCCATTTAATATGAATGCGCCACAGATGATCATGTCTGGATTTTCTAATGCATTTGTAAGTATGAAAGTTACATCGTTGGTTAAATTGAGTGTGGCACCTTTTTCTATCTTGACCAATCTGCCGTAAGCAAGATCATTGATGCAAATAGCGTGTGGAGTTTGAATGGTAATACCTGCTGCGGTTGCACCCGGAGCAAGGGATGCATCTGCCCATTGTATGCTGTCTGCAGAAGATTGCCAGGTTGTGGCATATTCCCACTGCCCGCTCTTCAAAGAACGAAAATAATGATGAGGTTGAGTAATGCCTGTTGTTGATTTG
>JBKDRQ010000312.1:0-2742 GCA_046341135.1 Bacteroidota bacterium | reverse complement strand
CTATCGATGCATCCAATAATTTTTATGTGGGCGCGAAAAAAATTGAACCATTAATGATGGATTCAACACTGTCTCAGGTGATTAGAAGCAAGAGAAAGGGAGGAGAAGAAGTGAGTATTGTGATCAATGCCGACAGAAACGCTACGATCGAAAGTTTCGCTGCCGTACTACGGGCAGCAGATCGTTTAGGAGTTAAAGCAGTAATGAGTGTAGATAAAAAAGGAGTGGAATAAACTTATTTACAAACTTTAAGCATTCTCTCGTTCCCGCTGATATCTTTTCTCAACTCTACTTCTGTATAACCGAATTCTTCAAATAACTTTTTTGTTCTTAAAGCATAATTCTGATGTAATTCCAAAAAGATTACACCGGAATCGTATAAGTGATCTTTTCCGAATTCGGCGATTTTCTCATAAAACAAAAGCGGTTGATTTTTGGGAACAAAAAGTGCCTGATGTGGCTCGTGATTGCGTACGCTTACCGATAATGTTTCTTTTTCATTAATCGGTATGTAGGGTGGATTGCTGACGATTATATCATACTTATTGAGACTATCCCAGGATGATTCATTCAAAAAGTCCAGTTCAAGAAATTTGATTTCTGTATTTAATTGTCGGGTATTTGCTTCAGCCATTGCTAAAGCCTCCCGACTGATATCTACAGAGGTAATATATGTTTTCGGTTTTTCTTTTTTGATGGTGATGGGAATGCATCCGCTGCCGGTGCCGATGTCAAGTATCTCCGGAATCTTATCTGTATTTATTTCTTTATTCATGTATGATAATATCCATTCAATAAGTTCTTCTGTTTCCGGACGCGGAATCAAAACAGCCTCATTTACTTTGAAAGGGTATTTATAAAACCAGGCTTCTCCTAAAACATATTGTAGGGGTTTCCCTTCTTTCAGTTCGTTCAGCATGACATTAGCCTCCCTTAAATCTTCATCGCTCAATGTTGTTTGCTTCAAAATTGAATAGGGAGTCGCACAAATATGTTCGGCAATGCGTTTTAAAATAGCAATCGCCTCATCTTCACCAAATATTGAAGCGATTTCGGTTGAGTGCTGATGGATATATTGCTGCCAGATCACTTTGTAAAATTACTGCATATAGATAATAACTTACTTTTGTTCCTGAATGACTATGGATGAACAATATATGCATCGCTGTCTGGAGCTCGCCCAAAAAGGCGCAGGGTTCGTAGCGCCTAACCCGATGGTGGGTGCTGTATTGGTGCATGAAGGAAAAATTATTGGAGAAGGATGGCATCAGCACTATGGTGAAGCACATGCGGAAGTGAACTGTATTAATGATGCGATTGCGAAAGGATATGAATCATGCATCTCTAATTCAACCTTATATGTTTCTCTGGAGCCTTGTGCGCATCAGGGCAAAACACCGCCCTGCGATCAGTTGATCATACGATATAAAATTCCATGCGTTGTAATTGGTTGTCGTGATCCATTCCCGGCGGTCAATGGTAAAGGAATTGAGCATTTGATGCAGGAAGGTATTGACGTGAAAGTGGGTGTGTTGGAATCGGAATGTCAAAACTTGAATAAGCGGTTTTTTTGCTTTCATCAAAAGCACAGACCCTATATCATATTGAAATGGGCGCAGTCAGCAGATGGGTACATCGGTTCGGGCACAACAGAAAGATGGCTGATTAGTAATGAGCAAACAAACAAGCTTGTTCATACATGGAGAGGCGAGGAGGCTGCGGTTATAGTGGGTGCCAATACGGCCAGACTGGATAACCCGCTTTTAACTAACCGTTCCGGCATAGGAGCACAGCCGATGAGAATAGTGCTCGATCGCCAGTTGAAATTACCCCATGCACTTCATCTATTTGACGGATCTGTAAAAACGATGGTGCTTAATGAGATAAAAAACGAAGAAGGCATTGTTTTTTATGTAAAATACAATCCGGATAAAAAATTAGTAAGTGCACTATGTGATTCATTATTGGAACATAAAATACAAAGTGTACTGATAGAGGGAGGCTCGCAATTGTTGTCGTTATTTATTCAAGCCGGCTGCTGGGATGAAGCAAGAGTTATAACCAATACAGCCATGAAAACCGGAAATGGAGTTAAAGCTCCTGAGCTTATTCATGCAACACTTGATCATGATGATGCAATTGGAGAGGATATAATTTCCTTTTATCTGAACAGTCAAAACACACACAACTAATGTTGTACCTCGCCGGCGCCATCATTTTCAGTTCCTGGCTTACCATTGCCTTTAAGATTGCGGAGCGTTTTGGTATTTCAACCTTTCAGGCGATCATATTTAATTATTTCACTTGTGTTATCACGGGTATTTTATTAGAAGGAACTTTGCCGGCAGTTGCTTCCATTATGCGGACTGAATGGTTTTTGTGGGCTATACTTATGTGGTTGATGTTCATCTCTATATTTAACCTCGTCGCCTATACTACGAAGAAATCGGGGGTTTCCATTGCTTCGGTTGCCAATAAATTATCGCTGGTTATTCCTTTTATATTTTCAGTTTTTTTGTATCATGAAAGTATTGGCTTCTTAAAGATCGCTGGTGTATTAATAGCATTGATTGCGGTCTTTTTAACTTGTATGCCATCGGCGTCTTCCAATAATAAATCGGGGTTCAGTTGGAATTTATTTTTTTTGCCTCTTGTATTATTTGCAGGAAGCGGATTGCTGGATACATTGATTAAATATGTAGAAGTTAATTTCCTGGACGGTAGCAATAATAATCTTTATAT
>JBKDRQ010000311.1:0-7040 GCA_046341135.1 Bacteroidota bacterium | reverse complement strand
TGTTGATCGCTATTTGTTGGTTGATCTTTCTTTATTTCTTGTTGGATGGGTTTGGAAATCTTGTTGATCTTCAAATCCTGAGCTTCCTGATTCTGGCTTTGTTTTTCTTTCGATGCCATACGTTCTTTCCACTCCAGATATTCGTTATAGTTTCCTTTGAATTCTATGATTTTACCATCATTGATCTCCCAAATTTTATTAGCTGTATTTGCTACGAAGTGACGATCATGGCTTACCAGAATATAACTGCCTTCATATTTGTTCAATGCTTCGATCAGTAATTCCACTGAGTGCATATCAAGATGGTTCGTAGGTTCATCCAGCAACAAGAAGTTGGCTTTGCTGATGATTGTTTTGGCGAGGGCGATTCTGGCCTTTTCTCCTCCACTCAGCACTTTGATTCTTTTACCTACATCATCACCACTGAAAAGAAAACATCCAAGTAATGTTCTTAATTCAAGATCAGTTTTCTGACTGCCGCAATGCTGCATTTCTTCCAATAAAGTAGCGTTTATGTCCAAAGCTTCAAGCTGATGCTGCGCATAAAAACTTTCATCAACATTATGCCCCCATTTTCTTTCTCCTTCAAATTGTTCTGTTCCGGCTACAATACGTAGTATGGTGGATTTTCCTTTTCCGTTGGCACCGATCAAAGCGATTTTGTCACCTCTTTCAATTTCAGCATCTGAATTTTTGACAATGGAAACTGTTGGAAATTGCTTAGTGATGTTTTTAAGTTCACAAATGATTTTGCCCGGTGTTTTATCAATGGAAAAATTGATGCGGATATTCGGGCGTTCATTGGTGGGGGCTTCAATGATGTCTAATTTATCCAATCGCTTTATTGCCGATTGCGCAGCAGCAGCTTTGCTGGCTTTGGCTTTGAATCGTTCGATAAATCTTTCCTGCTGACGGATATAATCCTGCTGATTGTCGAAAGCCTTTTGCTGCAAGTCCATACGCAGTGCTTTCTCTTCCTGGTAGTAAGAGTAATTACCGGTATAGAAATGTAATTTCTGCTGGAAGATCTCTACCACTTTATTGATCATGCGATCGAGGAACCATCGGTCGTGTGATACGATGACTACGGCACCCTGATAGTGAATCAGATATTTTTCCAGCCATTCTATACTGGGAAGATCAAGGTGGTTGGTAGGTTCATCCAGCAATAACAAATCCGGCTTTTGCAGAATCATTTTTGCCAGCAATACACGCATACGCCAGCCTCCGCTGAATTCTTTAAAGGGTCTTTTCAAATCCTGGTTGGAGAATCCTAGCCCTTGTAAGATTTCTTCTGTTTTATGATGGATATTATATCCATCCAACGCATCCATTTCATGCAACTTATCGGAGTAGCGGTTTAACAGATCTTCATTTTCAGGATCTGCTTCCAGTGCTTTACCCAAGGATTCTATATCTGCTTCCAGTTGTAATACTTTTTCAAAAGCACCCAATGCCACCTGAAAAATCGAGTCTGAAGTTTCAAAGCTCAACAGATCCTGATGCAGATAGCCTATGGACGTGTTTCTGCTACGAACGACCGATCCTTTGGAGGGCTGGTACTGTCCGACCAATAGTTTTAATAAGGTTGATTTACCAGTGCCGTTAAAGCCAATCAATCCAATTCTTTCATTGGGGTGAATATGCCAGGTAGCATCATCTACGAGTACCCTGGAACCAAATTCAAATGTTACATCCTGAAATCCTGCGAGCAGAGGTGGACAAAGGTAAATTAAAACTTAATTTTGCATCATTCAAACTTATGTATGCATAGATTACAATACTGTTTCTTCATTCTTCTCTTTTGCTCTTTCATTGCTTGCGCTTCTACAGAAGAGGAAACTGCAGATACCCCAAAAGCGCCGGCTGAGCCAGGAATCAGCTATCCTGACAGCACTAATGGACAATTAAAACAACTTTTGAAAAGTTATTATGCTGTAAAAGATGCGTTGGTAAAATCAGATTCGGTTGCTGTTCAATCATTGGCGGGGGAACTGAACAGTTTCGTATTAAGTCTGCATATTTCTTCTGCAACTTCAGCTGATAAGTCCAGTCAATCGGGTGTTGCACAATATGTGGAAGTGCTTCAATCTTCATCTGCAGCGATTCATCAAACATCTTCTCTTGAATCACAAAGAGAGGTGTTTGAAACACTATCGGATAATTTATACGAGCTGATCAATACGTTAAAGCCGGCCGGTATGGAAATATATCAGCAATATTGTCCAATGGCATTTAATGATAAAGGTGCTTCCTGGTTAAGTGATACAGCTCATATTCAGAATCCCTATTTTGGCAGGAAGATGCTTACTTGTGGTGAAGTAAGGCAGACTTTGAGGTATCAATAATTAATGAATTGTATGTCTGCTGGAAAACTGGTGCTTGCGTTATTATCCTTCACTTTTCTTTATTCATCAAATATATGGGGCCAAGAGCGCGTTACCCTCAGTGGTTATGTACGCGATAGTACCAGCAATGAGTCCATCATCGGGGCAACCATCAGTATAGAAGGTCTCTCCGCCGGCGTTACGACCAATCAGTATGGCTTTTATTCTGTTACATTGAGTCAGTTAAAATGTAAGATAACAATATCTCATATTGGCTATGAAACGTATACAACAGATCTGCAATTATCCAGAAGCAAGGTTGTAAATTTTAAATTATTGCCGCGGATCATGCAATCGTCTGAAATAGTTATTCGTGCAGATAAAAGAGAAAAAAACATTAAGGCGGCGCAAATGGGAAAGTTTGAGCTGACGATGGCCAATATTAAAAACGTGCCTGCCTTGGCGGGAGAAGTAGATCCCTTAAAAGTATTACAGCTGTTGCCGGGGGTGCGCAATGCGGGTGAGGGTAACAGCGGACTGTATGTGCGGGGAGGAGGGCCTGATCAGAATCTGGTATTGCTGGATGATGCAGTGGTGTATAACCCAGGTCATTTATTTGGATTTTTCTCTGTATTTAATAGTGATGCATTAAAAAATGTAAGTCTGATAAAGGGAGGGATGCCTGCTGAGTATGGGGGCAGGATCAGTAGTGTGGTAGATGTGGTTATGAAAGACGGAAATAGTAAGAGATTTCAGGCAGAAGGGGGTATTGGCACCATCTCTTCCCGATTGTCTTTGCAGGGTCCTATCGTCAAAGAAAAAGCATCTTACATTATATCTGCACGACGTACTTATATAGATGTATTAATTAAACCTTTTGTTGATCAGTCAAGTTCTTTTGCAGGATCCGGATATTATTTTTATGATATAAATGCCAAGGTAAATTATCGCTTTAATGACAGAGATCGTTTATTCATTAGCGGATATTTTGGAAGAGATGTTTTTAACTTCAGAAACAAGGAAAGATCCTTTAGTACAAGGATACCCTGGGGGAATTCAACAGCTACTTTAAGGTGGAATCATGTGTTCAGTAATCAGTTGTTTTCCAATACCTCTTTTGTATGGAATGATTATCAGTTTCAGTTTGAAGGCGGGCAAGATAATTTTCAAATCAATTATTTTTCTTCTGTACGGGATCTTACTTTGAAGTCGGATTTTGATTATTATCCTGCGCCTGCACACCATGTTAAATTTGGGGTTAATATAACCAGGCATCAGTTTAAGCCTCAAACTACTTCGGGGAAAAGCGGAGATCAGGTGTTCCAACCGCTTCAGGTGAATATTAAATATGCCAATCAGCTGAGCGGATACGTGCAGGATGACTGGGAGCTTAATGATAAGTGGCAAATCAATTACGGAGTTCGGTATGCCTTGTTTCAGCAAATCGGTCCTTATACCAGGTTCAACAGAGATAATAAGGGCAATAGTATTGATAGTATGAAGTATGCGCCCGGTAAGATTGTGCAGTCGTATGGTGGGCTTGAGCCGCGAATGACCATGCGTTATTCTCTAAGTAAGACATCATCTATTAAAGCAGGCATGAATAGAAATCTGCAGTTTATTCATTTGGTGACCAATGCAGGAACCACATTGCCTACGGATGTATGGGTGCCCAGTACCTATAGAGTGAAACCGCAAATTGGATGGCAATACAGTGCAGGTTATTTTAGGAATTTTAATGACAATGCATGGGAAACATCTTTTGAATGTTATTATAAATCCATGGATAATCAGATTGAATACAAGGAAGGATATACTCCTGGAATTGGCGATCAGGAAGAAAACTTCGTGTTTGGCAAAGGGTGGAGCTATGGAGCTGAGTTTTATGTAAATAAAGCAAAAGGAAAATTAACCGGATGGATTGGCTATACCTTATCCTGGACATGGAGAAGGTTTGCTGATTTGAATAATGGACAAAAATATCCCGGGCGCTATGATAGGAGACATGATCTGAGCATTGTGGCTAATTATCAAAAAACACCAGATGGAAATTTTCTGCCGTATGGGTTTATGGAACCGGCAATGCCTTTACGTTGCCGGAAAGATTTTTTTTAGTAGAGGGAGTGCTGACGCAACAGTTTAGCTCAATCAATCAGTATCGTATGCCATCGTATCATCGTCTTGATTTTTCTGCTACATATCTGCCAAAAGCCCGGAAGCCAAAAAGATTGAAATCAGAATGGGTATTTAGTATCTATAATGTGTACAGCAGACAAAATCCTTACTTTATTTATTACACACAAAATGGAAATCCACTACAGGGAAACTTAGAGGTGGAAGCAAGACAGGTTTCTCTTTTCCCGATTATTCCCGGTGTGACTTATAATTTTAAGTTTTAATTATTTTTCTATTCTTTTAATTTTAGTATCAGGCTGGCGTTTTGCTTGTCATCTGCACTTAGTAATACTTTGTAAAAGTTTTCGCCGTTTTGGATGCGCATGATTGCGGTGTTGGGTGGAATTTTCCCCTGATTTTCCGCGTACATGGTAATTGTATTTTCTATTCCTTTATTTAGTTTTAATCTTAAACTGATCGGTTCTTTACCTAAAGTTTGATTAGAAAGAATAACCTCGCCATTAAATAAAACAGTAATTACATCACCATCTATTTCTGCGTTGTCGTAAATTGAAACGTAAATTTCTTCCTGTTCTAATTCAAGTCTTTCAAATACCTTATCAGATCTTTTTTCAAGTTTGTTTGTCTTGGGTGGAGCAATCCGTTCTTTGTGCTGAGTAGCTATTGTGTCGGCTTTTGAAATGCTATGGTCTTTATTTATTGTTTCGTGGTTGGTAATCTGTTCTTTTTTTTCCTCCGCGGATTTAGCGGGAGTTATGGATTTTTCTTTTTCAACCACAGGTTGACTTTGATTTGAAGATTGTTTTTTTACAAATGTTTTTCTGCTCAGCAAGGTAGTCCCTCTTCCGCAGTTATCTTCTCTCTTTGCAGACTTCCAGGTGCCTGATAATTGTTCCTCATCTCCCTTTTTAAAGTAGGTGAGTGTATGTGTTTGAAAGCAGTCGCGAAACCAGTCGGGTGTATTTGCTTTAATTTTTGAAACCTCTTTGGATACAACTGTTTTTGCGGCGGGGTCATAGCTGCCGTTAACAGCACACATAGTGTAGTATTTTTTGCCCCTTATAGTAAAATAAGTTATAGATACTCCCTCAACGGTTTTTCCTTTGATATCCAGCTCCAGTACGTATTCGGTAGATTCATCATTATTTACTTCATTAAAACTACCTTTCCACTGGCCACTCAGATTTTGAGCATTCGTCGTTAGGGTAAACATAAGGCATACCCCAAAGCCATATTTTATGAAACTCATTTTTGTCATCTAATCGTTTACAAAATAAAGAAATTATAATTAATGCTTATTTCAAGGCAATGTTAATATTGATTAAGGATGAAGAAGAACGGTTAAAAAATGAAGTGATTAAATCTTGCATAATTATTAACTTCGCGCTTTGCAAAATAATTTGATTTCATGATTCAGATTCAGTTTCCCGATGGAGCGGTTCGTACCTATGAGGCAGGCGTTTCTGCTTATGATATAGCCGTATCTATCAGTGAAGGATTGGCCAGGAAAATTTTGGTTGCTGAAGTAAACGGAGAAGTGTGGGATTTAAGTCGCCCGATTATGCAGGATGCAGCCATTAAATTGCTTACATGGGATGATGCACAAGGTAAATCTACATTCTGGCATTCAAGCGCACACTTGCTGGCAGAGGCGGTTGAGGTTTTGTTTCCCGGAGCAAAGTTTTGGGTAGGGCCTGCTTTAGATAAGGGATTTTATTATGATATTGATTTGGGCGATAAAAAAATAACGGAAGAAGATTTAATAATCCTCCAGAAAAAGATGGCTGAACTGGCCAAACAAAATAATCGTTTTGCCCGTAAGGAGATTGCTAAAAATGAGGCGGTCGCTTACTTTGAAGAGAAGGGGGATGAATATAAGCTCGACTTGCTTTCGGGTCTGGAAGACGGAGCCATCACTTTTTATACGCAGGGGAATTTTACCGATTTGTGTCGCGGTCCGCACATCCCGCATACCGGTTTCATAAAAGCTATTCAGCTTAATTCTATAGCCGGAGCATACTGGAAGGGTAATGAAAATAACAAGCAATTAACCAGGGTTTATGGCGTCAGTTTTCCTTCGCAGAAAGAACTGGATGAATATAATGCGATGATGGAGGAAGCTAAAAAAAGAGATCATCGTAAGCTGGGTAAGGAGTTGGGTATTTTCACGATGGATGATGATGTGGGGCCCGGACTTCCTCTGTGGTTGCCCAACGGAACTATTATAATAGAAGAGTTGGAAAAGCTGGCCAAGGAAACCGAACAGGCGGCCGGTTATAAGCGTGTTGTAACACCTCATATTGCCAAAGAGAGTATGTATCTCACCAGCGGACATTTGCCCTATTATCAGGATAGTATGTTCCCCCCTATGGAGTTAGAAGGACAGAAATATTATTTAAAAGCCATGAACTGTCCGCATCACCATAAAATATTTTCTGCGGAACCCAGAAGTTATAAAGATCTTCCGCTTCGATTAGCGGAGTACGGAACTTGTTATCGTTATGAACAAAGTGGTGAGTTGTTTGGATTGATGCGTGTTCGTTGTCTGCACATGAATGACGCCCATATTTACTGTAC
>JBKDRQ010000310.1:0-7276 GCA_046341135.1 Bacteroidota bacterium | reverse complement strand
GTTGATAAAAAAGCACCCCACATCTGGGCAATCATGGTATGATCATCCGCTACCAGAACTTTAATGGCATTCATTACTATTATTAGTTAGTTTTGAATCGTTTACATACAATCGTTTGTTGCATAATCAATTCTTTGCTGCAATCTCCGAATGTCTTTTCTTTGCAGCAAATTTTATATCCGTTTCATCGGAATTAATTATTCACATAATAAATTTTACTTATGAGTTCCATTATCGGTGTTCATGCAAGACAAATTCTCGACAGCCGCGGTAATCCCACCGTTGAAGTTGATGTGGTAACAGAATCAGGCTCCTTTGGCAGAGCTGCAGTCCCTAGTGGTGCCAGCACAGGAAAACACGAAGCTGTAGAACTGAGAGACGGAGATAAAAGTCGCTACCTGGGTAAAGGAGTATTAAAAGCTGTTACCAATGTGAATGAAGTAATTGCAAAAGAACTCGTAGGGGTGGATGTGTCTGAACAAGCCTACATTGACAGCTTACTGATCAAACTCGACGGAACAGATAATAAAGCAAAACTCGGAGCCAATGCAACCCTGGCGGTAAGCATGGCAGTTGCAAAAGCAGCAGCTGAAGAAGCAGGACTGCCTTTATTCCGCTACTTAGGCGGTGTAAACGGTACCGTGTTACCGATGCCGATGATGAATATCATCAATGGTGGCGTACATGCTGATAACAAAATCGACTTTCAGGAATTTATGATCATCCCGGTAGGTGCACCAAACTTTAGCGAAGGTCTACGCTGGGGCGTAGAGATTTTCCATCATCTGAAATCTGTATTAAAGAAAAAAGGATACAGCACCAACGTGGGAGATGAAGGTGGCTTTGCGCCTGAAATAAAAAGCAACGAGGAAGCGATTGAAACCGTACTCGAAGCCATTACCGCAGCCGGCTATAAACCCGGAACAGATATCGCTATCGCCATGGATGCTGCTTCCAGTGAAATGTACGATGAATCTTCCCGCACTTACAAATTCTACAAAAGCAATCCCGACAAAGTCATCACCAGCGACGAAATGGTGGCCTACTGGACTGAGTGGGTGAATAAATATCCGATCGTTTCCATCGAAGACGGTATGGCTGAAGATGACTGGGAAGGATGGAAAAAATTAACGGATTCAATCGGCAGCAAATGTCAGTTGGTAGGCGATGACTTATTCGTTACAAATGTAAAAAGACTGAAAGAAGGTATTGATAAAGGCATTGGCAACAGCATCCTGATCAAGGTAAATCAGATTGGAACGGTTACAGAAACCATCAACGCTGTACAAATGGCGCAGCATGCAGGTTACACTTCTGTTATGAGCCACCGCAGCGGTGAAACAGAAGATACCACCATTGCCGACCTGGCCGTGGCGTTGAACTGTGGACAAATCAAAACCGGATCTGCCAGTCGTACCGACCGAATGGCTAAATACAACCAGTTGATCCGTATTGAAGAATTATTGGGCGAAAATGCGCTCTATCCAAAAGGAAAGATTAAATTTGGTAAATAAAGAAATCGCCCCCCCTTCGGGGGGGCTCATTTCAAATGAATCGCATACCTGCCATATTAAAAAACAAATATCTTCTCTCTTCCGTCGCATTTATGGTGTGGATGCTGTTCTTCGACAACAATGACTTTATCGCTCAAATCAACCGTTACCAAAAACTCAGACAGCTGAAAGAAAGTAGTAAGTATTACCAGGAAAAAATAACGGCTGCTACCGAAGAACTGAACAGAAGATCCTCCGACCCCTCCGCCTACGAGCGCCTGGCCAGAGAAAAATACTACATGAAAAAAACCAACGAAGACGTATTTATTTTCGAAGAATAATTCGGCACTGCACAATAATTTCCTCCCGCCCTTCGTTTTAATGCAAATAATTCTCGATGAAGTCCAATTTTACCCCGGAGGATTTACTCTTATATCTGTACAAAGAAACAGATCCTGCACAAACAGCAGCTATCGAAAATGCACTGCAGGAAGATTGGACATTGATGGAGAAATTCAAGGTAATGAAGGCGGCATACAGCAGGCTGAATGAGGCTAAAGTATCCCCGCGCACAGAAGCGGTGCTCCATATTCTGCACTACGCCTCTGCCGGCCAGACAATACCCCACACAAACTGATTACATCTCGGTTTGCATCAGATTTAATGACGGCAAAAATATTTCTGCCGAAACAGCATCCGGTATGCATTTTTCGATAACATCCAGCAGAATTTTTTCAGACTGATCCGACCAACCTCTCATAAATCCTGCATCGTTATTATGCGTATTTATGTAATCAAGCAGGCGATCAATATCAAAGGTATCTGCATAAATTCCCGCTCCGGCAGCAGCCGCATCTCTTGCATTGCACCATTGCTCAAAATGATGCTCCACGGGTACCATTAACACCGGCTTACCCATATACATGGCTTCACATACCGATTCAAAACCCGCCGTCGTAACCAGTGCCATGGCATTCGCCATATAATATAAAAACTTGCGGTCGTCTAACGAATGAAAATACAAGTGCTCGTGATACTGCCATTTCCCTTTAATAGAAGGGCTATCCGTAAAACAATGCACTTCACACTGCGGATGATCTTTGTGCCAGCGGATAATATTTTTCATATACCCCGGATTGACGAGATAAACCAAAATATGCTTCCCCGTAAATAGTTCCTGCTGCTTTACTTCCTTTCTTAACAAGGGTGGCGAAACGGTTATATTTTTATAAATATTTCTTTCCGTCGGATAAAAAGAAAGCGCAATCAGCACATCTGATTTAAAAGAGGTTAGCCGGGTGTACTTGCGTACAATCCATTTATTTTTATTACTGCTGCCTTCAGGAAAAGAAAAATCAGGATGAAGATACATATACTGATGTGCGATAGAAACAACCTTCGTTTCTATACCTCTGCAAAAAGCTGCTACACCCACCAGCGGTTCGTAAAAATTGATAAGGAGATCAGGATTGACTTTTTTTAGCGTATAACAGATCAGATCCACACTTTTTTTGTAGGCGCGAATATTTAAAAGGGTATTCCATACTGTCTTGACAAGAGAAATAGCGCGATTATGTTTGTCTTTACTAAAGTATGGGCTATCCATTAAAAGAATCGGTGCTGCTATTCTTTCTCTTACAAAAGCAGGTAGATTTTTCCCTTTGCTCATGCCAACCATCACGGCTTCTACGGAATAACCATGAGCTATGAGCATGTCATATACAGCAATCGCCTGAGTGAGATGTCCGCGTCCCTCACCCTGAACAGCAAATACAATTTTTTTAGCCGGCATAAACAATCGATTGAGAATGGCCGCTGACGATAGATAATTCAGCGTTATTAGGATTAGTGTTTTTAGTGTTAAGCCATTCGGTATAATAAACTACTTCCCATCTGCCATCAAAATCTTCAGCAAGAATACTCATTGTTTCAACCCAATCACCGCTGTTCAGATAATGAATATCCCCGATCATCTTATCCGCCGCCTGATGTATATGGCCGCAGATAACACCATGACAGTTATTGGCCTTCGCTACTTCGCACAACTGCTCTTCATAATCGGAAATAAAGGATACGGCAGATTTTACTTTGGCTTTCACTACCTGAGATAATGAATAATAAGGAAGTCCTTTTTTTAAACGGTAATGATTGTAATGCCTGTTGAGCCACAGTAAAAATGTATAACCGACATCGCCAAGCTTGGCCAGCCATTTTAATTTGGTTGTTACACTGTCGAAGATATCTCCGTGCACCACATAATATTTTTTAGCACCACTGTTTAAGATGTGGAAGCGTTTGATAATAAAAGGGCCGAATGCAAACGGGAGGATCTCATCTAAAAAATCATCGTGATTCCCCCTCAGGTAAATAATCTTTGTATGATACTTATGCATGTATTTCATCAGGATTCTGAAGAAATGCGTATGCTTTTTCTTCCACTCTCCCGACTTTCTTAACTGCCAGCCATCAATAATGTCGCCGTTTAAGATCAGTGTATCACAACTGTGTTCGGAAAGAAAAGCGGTCAGCTCTTTTACTCGTGAGTTGGAAATGCCGAGATGTAAATCAGATAAGACGAGGGTTTTATAGCGATTTTTCATTTCAGAGTTTCACAAATTTTGTCAGTATTTGTTAACTCTTTGTTGCTTAATTATGAAATTATGGTAAACAAAATCAGCCTTTCATTTTTTCCAGCTGCTTTTGCATTTCCAGCATCCGGTCGCGCAGTCTTGCAGCCTCCATAAAGTCCAGATCTTTGGCCGCTTTCTCCATTTGTTTTTTTACAACTTTGATGGCTTTCTCCATTTGAGGAACTGTTTCGTATACCACCTGTTCTTCTTCTGCTGCCAGCGATATCCCACCCGAATCATTGGTCGCATAAGGTTTGCCGGCATCATATCCTCTGATATCCAGAACAGCCGTCTGCCCCATCACCTGCTCAATACTTTTCTTAACGGTTTGGGGTGTAATGTTATGCTCAATGTTATACGCAATTTGCTTCTCTCTTCTTCTTTGTGTTTCATCAATCGTGCGCTGCATGCTCTGGGTAATCGTATCTCCATAAAAAATTACCAGGCCATCTACATTCCTTGCCGCACGACCTGCCGTTTGTGTCAGACTTTTTTCATTTCTTAAAAAACCTTCTTTATCTGCATCCAGAATCGCTACCAGTGAAACTTCAGGCAGATCCAATCCCTCTCTCAGCAAATTCACCCCTACCAGTACATCAATGTCGCCCAGTCGCAGCTGACGTAAAATCTCCACTCTTTCCAAAGTATCTACTCCGCTATGAATATATTTCGATTTGATATCTATTCGTTGTAAATACTTATCCATCTCCTCCGCCATCCGCTTGGTCAGTGTGGTTACCAGCACACGATCTCCTTTTTGAACACGTTTATGTATTTCGTTTAATAAATCATCTACCTGGCTAACAGCAGGCCGAACTTCAATCGGCGGATCCAGCAATCCTGTTGGTCGCACTACTTGCTCGACTACCACACCTCCGGTTTTCTCTAATTCATAATCATCCGGTGTAGCACTTACAAAAATCACCTGGTTGATCATGTTTTCAAATTCATGAAAATTTAAGGGGCGATTATCCAGTGCGCTCGGCAAACGAAATCCAAAATCAACCAATACCATCTTGCGACTACGGTCTCCTCCGTACATACCACTGATCTGCGGAACAGTCTGATGACTCTCATCAATAATCATCAAAAAATCTTTTGGAAAATAATCTAACAGGCAAAAAGGTCTTGTACCCGGTGTTCTTCTGTCAAAAAATCGTGAGTAGTTTTCAATGCCATTACAATAACCGAGTTCACGTATCATCTCCAAATCATAATTCACGCGATCACTGATCCGCTGTGCTTCTATATATTTACCAACCTTTTTGAAATATTCCGCCTGTGCGGCTGCCTCATCCTGTATTTCATGAATGATCTGCTGCAACATTTCTTTGGGAGCGAGGTATAGGTTGGCAGGGAAGATGGCCGCATGATCCACTTTACCGATTTTCTTTCCGGTAGCAATCTCAATGGTTTCAATAGATTCAATATCGTCACCAAAAAAACTGATACGATAGCCGAAGTCGACATACGGAAGATTAATATCAATGGTATCTCCCTTCACGCGAAAGGTTCCTCTTGAAAATTCATCCTGACTTCTATTATATAAACTATTTACAAGCGCGTGTAAAAATCCCTGACGCGATATGGTTTGACCTGCGAAAATGCGGATGATTCCATTTTCAAATTCTGTAGGATTGCCCATACCATAAATACAACTCACGCTGGCCACGACAATAATATCTCTTCTGCCGCTGAGTAATTCAGAGGTTGCATTTAAACGAAGTTTGTCGAGCTCCTCATTGATATTTAAATCTTTTTCGATGTATGTATCCGTAACTGGTAAATAAGCTTCCGGCTGATAGTAGTCGTAATAGCTTACAAAATATCCCACTGCATTGTCAGGAAAAAATTGTTTGAACTCGCCATACAATTGTGCAACGAGCGTTTTATTGTGAGTCAGGACCAATGTCGGGCGCTGAACATTTTGGATAACATTAGCCATCGTAAACGTCTTTCCGCTTCCGGTAACACCCAATAAAGTTTGATATTGCTCTCCCGATAAGACTCCCTCTGTCAACTGCCGGATAGCATCGGGTTGATCGCCGGCCGGAGCATAAGGAGCATGGAGTTTAAATGACATGATATATGATTAATATCCATCGCCGTCAAGCAGATTACCCAAGCCACCAAGCAGACTTCCTTCCTCTTTACGGTTTACGGTACCATAAGAAAGTATACGTCCCGCTAATCTGGAAATCGGTAATGTCTGAATCCAAACCTTACCCGGACCGCGGAGCGTTGCAAAAAACAAACCTTCTCCGCCAAACAAAGTATTTTTCACGCCGCCTACAAACTGAATATCAAAATCTACACCATGTGTATAAGCTACCACACAGCCTGTATCAATTTTCAATAGTTCGCCGGGTTGTAGTTCACGCTCAAAAACATGTCCGCCTGCATGTACAAATGCCATCCCATCTCCTTCCAGTTTTTGCATAATAAAACCTTCACCCCCGAATAAACCCGTTCCTAATTTTCTTTGTAATGCAATGCCTACAGTTACTCCTTTGGCTGCACATAGAAAAGAATCTTTCTGACAAACCACGGGGCCGCCTAAACGAAGTAAGTCAAGCGGAATAATTTTGCCAGGATAGGGAGAAGCAAAGCTCACGCGCTTCTTGCCCTGACCTATATTGGTATAGGCCGTCATAAATAAACTTTCCCCCGTCAATAATCTTTTGCCGGCAGAAAATAATTTACCGAGAAACCCTTGTTGTTGTCCGGTTCCATCTCCGAAAATGGTTTGCATCTGGATGCCATCATCCATCAACATAAAGCTGCCCGCTTCGGCAACGGCCGTTTCCTGCGGATCCAGTTCTATTTCTACATACTGCATCTCTTCACCTACGATGCGATAATCAATTTCATGAGCTTGTGGCATAGATAAAAATTTTAAAATCGTCCGTAAAGGTATAATGTGTTGGAAGATTCCTGAAAAATAAATTGTTAAAGGATAAAGATGTATGCAGAAGGTTGCTATACCGTTTAAGCCGGCACCTTGGTAAAATATTATTGTTGCGATATTCCTTTGTACTGATAAAATATTAACTTCTATACAGACCTAAGGAACAGGTATTTTAATGGCAATTTAGTGGGCAGATATTCAGAAAGAAGTCTGGAGTTGGCACTGACTTAAGGTATATACAGGAA
>JBKDRQ010000309.1:0-3482 GCA_046341135.1 Bacteroidota bacterium | reverse complement strand
CCTTACTACTACATCATCCGTCTCAACAACAAGCTCAAGCCATTGTCGGGAGTGGTGTCGGTGATCAGGTAGAGTTATTCATGTTATTTACATACAAAAGGATCCCGCACGATGTGCGGGATCCTTTTGCTCGTGCCCCGGACTATAATCACTACGAACTTTTTATGGGAGGACTTGAGGGAGTTGATAGTTTGATATAATAAAAGTTCAGACTTAAGAATCTGGTTTATAAATAATTTTAAAAGTTACCAAATATTGGTAACTTTATTGAAATATTTTTCTATGGGACGGAATACCTCTATTTCTTTAGGAAACCACTTTGAAGAATTTGTTGACGCTAAAATTTCAACTGGAAGATTTAAGAATGCTAGCGAAGTCATTAGAGCAGGACTTCGCCTTCTGGAAGAAGAAGAAACGAAAATAATAAGGCTAAAAAATGCTATAACGGAAGGTATAGAAAGCGGTTTGGCTAAAAACTTCGATCCAAAAAAACATCTTGAAAAATTAAAAGCTGTCAGAAGAAAAAATGGCTAATTACACTATTACCAACAAAGCAGTTGCTGACTTATCTGAAATCTGGAACTACACTGTAATAACCTGGTCTGAGAATCAGGCAGACAAATACTACTTTATGTTAGTAGATGCTTGTCAGGAACTGGCAGACGGCAAAATAGCAGGCAAAAATTATCCTGAAATAAATCCTGAAATTTTAGGCTTTAGAACCGGACAACATATTTTATTCTATAGAAAGATTAGTGAGTCTGAAATTGAAATAACGAGGATACTACATTTTCAAATGGATCTGAAAAATCGAATAAATGAATAGAGTATGACTCTAATCACGATACCACGACAACGTCCGCCCGGCAGTTAAGGGAGTAACGGGTGGACTGATAATATGACAACTTTTATTCATATTCAACTAGATTACTTTCAGTGATCCAAATACTCCTACGAGGGGCTTTGGTGCCCGGGACTAGATTACTTTCCGTGATCCAGATACTCCTACGAGGGGCTTAGCCAAGCAAAAAATCCCTGCTCGCTCCGCTCGCAGGTCTCTTTTATTTGTCTGCTTAGGCTAGCGAGCTCGCCACGCATCCAAATAAAAAAATCCCGCACATCGTGCGGGATTTTTTGCTCGTGCCCGGGACTGGATTCGAACCAGCACGCCCTTTCGAGCACCACCACCTCAAAGTGGCTTGTCTACCAATTTCAACACCCGGGCAGGGCTGCAAAAGTAAACCGAAATCGTAAACAAAAAAAGAATTGCCTATATCTCCCTTTTTTCGAAAAGTAATTCGATTCTAAAAGTAGTTCCCTTGTTTGGTTCAGAATGCTTGACAAATAAACGTCCTTTATGATATTGCTCAATAATTCGCTTGCTTAAAGAAAGACCCAGTCCCCAACCTCGCTTCTTTGTGGTAAATCCGGGTTTGAAAATTTTAGTCCATAATGAACGGGGAATACCTTTCCCGGTATCCGAAACTTCGATAATGACGAATCGGTTTTCCTCTCTTAATTCAACCACTATTCTTCCTTCTCCCTCCATGGCATCCAGTGCGTTCTTCAGTAAATTTTCTATCACCCAGTCAAATAACTGTGGCGATACCGGCACTACACATTTTTCTACATTATGCATTTGTAAATCAAACTGCACTTTGTCGGCTGCCCTGCGTTTCATGTAATCCGTCATGCTAATAAGTTGCTGAACAAGATCGGTGTCCGTCAACTTAGGCGTGCTGCCGATCTTTCCAAAACGATCACTCACCAGCTTTAGACGATCCACATCTTTTTCTATTTCATGAACAATTTGATGGGAGGTATCGGTCTCTTTCAGCATTTCTACCCATCCCTGTAATGAAGAAACCGGCGTGCCCAGCTGATGTGCCGTCTCCTTGGCCATGCCTGCCCATACCTGATTTTGCGTAGATCGGTTGCGCAACACAATAGAAGAAATCATCAGTATAATAAAAAGCCCAACTATTAATAACTGAACCATTGGGTAATAACGTACCTCTTGCAACAAGTCGGAGTTTCCATAATAATATTTATTAAAATATTTCCCATCATTCCCTATGGGAACAACAATAGGCTGACGTGCTTTTTTAAATACCGTCAGCTTTTTTTGTAAGAATAAAGAATCTCTGACAATCAGACTCGAATCAAAGTTTATCCAGCTGATGATACTGTCTTTTTCATCTGTTTCAATGATAGGGATGGAATGCTGATCATTTCGTATAAGTGAAGGAAGTTTGGTGTCTGCACCCTCGGGTGCTGAAATCAGAAACTGCCCGGCTTCCACCCACTGCTCAACCTTTTGTCTTTCTTCGGCTGCAATTTTATCTGCAAGATAGTCGGAGTAAAAAACAGTACCGGCCACGATGAGGATGGCAAAGAATCCGGGAATGGTGCGACGGTTAAAAAAATGTCGAAGCATCTCCGAATTTATACAACCTTTGCTTCAGTTCAACTATTTTTGAAAAAAAATCTCTTGTCTGCATTACCCAAAGTAGCGGTTGTTATTCTGAATTGGAATGGTATTCATCATTTGCGTCAGTTTCTTCCCTCAGTCTGCGCCTCAACATATGCTCATCTGGATATTATCGTGGCAGATAATGCATCTACAGACGACTCTGTGTCTTTTGTGCAGCAACAGTTTCCTCAGGTAAAAATATTACGCAGTGATGTTAACTATGGATATGCCGGCGGATATAATTTTTTTCTGAAACAAGTAGATGCCGATTATTATATTCTGCTGAATTCGGATGTGGAAGTAAGTCCCGTTTGGATCGAGCCGGTTATTGAACTGATGGAACGTAACCATACAATTGCTGCCTGCCAACCTAAAATACGATCCTACCATAAAAAAGATTTTTTTGAATATGCAGGTGCATCAGGTGGATGGCTGGATAGTCTGGGTTATCCTTTTTCCAGAGGAAGGGTTTTTGACACGCTTGAAAAAGATGAAGGACAGTATAATGATACTGCGCCTGTATTCTGGGCCAGCGGTGCCGCTTTTTTTATTCGGGCAAAAGTTTTTCATAAGGCCAATGGCTTTGATGCGTCGTTCTTTGCACATCAGGAGGAAATATATCTTTGTTGGCGCCTTCAAAACATGGGTCATCAGATATTTGTTTGCCCTGCATCGGTGGTGTATCATGTTGGAGGCGGAACACTCCCTTCTGGCAGTATGCAAAAAGTACATCTGAATTTCAGAAATAACCTCATCATGGTTGCACGCAACTGGCCTTTGAGGGAAGTGTTTTGGAAAGTCCCGATCCGTCTCTTTTTGGATGCATTAAGTGCATGGAAGTCCCTCATACAAGGCCATCCCCAATATTGGCTAGGTGTGTGGAAGGCGCATGTTTATTTTATGAAATGGGTGATCAGAAACCCGGATAAAGTAGGTTTGCGTAAAAGAGTAAGTAATCCTCAGGGGATTTTACAGGGCAGTATCGTGTGGCAATATTTTATGCTTGGGA
>JBKDRQ010000308.1:0-5680 GCA_046341135.1 Bacteroidota bacterium | reverse complement strand
GTATCGTGAAGAGAAATATGCGGCGAAGTATGAAATCAACATGTTGCGTTGCATTTTCTGTGGACTTTGTGAAGAAGCATGTCCGAAAGATGCGATTTATTTAACTGAAACTTTCGCGCCTTCCAACTATAGTCGCAAGAGCTTCATATATGGCAAAGAAAATTTAGTCATTCCACATCCAAAGGATAAGCCTGAGGAGTATGCAAAGGCCAGAGGATTGGTAGAGGAGCGTAAATTAAAAGCTAAAAAAACGACTGCGTAAGATGAACATTACTGAAATATTATTCTGGTTTCTGAGTGCACTGGCAATAGGCAGTGCGTTGATGATGGTGTCCAGTAAAAATCCGGTTTATAGTGTATTGTGGTTAATTATAGTATTCTTCGCTATCAGCGGGCACTATATATTACTCAATGCGCAGTTTCTTGCAATCGTTAATATCATTGTTTATGCAGGAGCAATCATGGTTTTGTTTTTGTTCGTGATTATGTTGATGAATCTTAATGCGGAAACAGAGCCAAGAAAAAATCGTTGGCTTACATGGGCGGGTACCATTGCAGGTGGAAGTTTGCTATTGGTATTGGTAGCAGCACTCCGACAAGTGGAGCAATCTGGTGCAGATAAAGTAATAGGAGAAGGTAAGGCTGGTTTGATTCAGAATTTGGGTATGGTATTGTTTAAGGATTATGTACTGCCTTTTGAAATCAGCAGCATTTTGTTTTTGAGTGCCATGGTAGGAGCAGTAGTCATTGGTAAAAAAGGAGATTAAAAATAGTAAGATGCCGATAAATTATTACATTATTTTAGCCCTGGCGCTTTTTAGTATTGGCGTAACGGGGGTGCTTACACGAAGAAACGCTATTATCATTTTTATGTGCGTGGAATTGATGTTGAATGCGGTGAATTTGTTATTGGTTGCATTCAGTAAGATGCATGCAGCAAAGCTGGTTGGACTTGATGTTGCGCAGAATGTCGGAGCAGAGGCACAAATATTTGTATTCTTTATTATGGTAGTGGCTGCTGCAGAGGTAAGTGTAGGACTGGCCATTATTGTTATGATGTATCGGAATATTCATAGCGTAGATGTGAATTTCCTCAACCGTTTAAAACATTAAAAGATTATTGGAAGTAAGGGAAAGCCGCTTCTTATTTATATAAACTGATTATGGCAAATAGTTTTTCTTCATTAGTGTATTGGGTGCCGCTGCTACCGTTGATAGGTTTTCTAATCAATGGTCTGGGCAGAAATTATTTAAGTAAATCTTTAACCGGTATCATTGGTAGTGGGGTGATTTTGATTTCATTTGTGCTGAGTGTTTTGATCTTCAATGAAACCAGAGGGGAAAGCGATGCGGTGATTGTGAAGTTGTTTGATTTTATCAATGCCGGAGACATCAATATTCCTTTTGCCTTTCAGGTGGATCGACTGAGCGCGTTGTTTTTGCTGATTATTACGGGAGTAGGATTTCTGATTCACTTATACTCTACGGCGTACATGCATGAAGAGTCCAACGCACATTTCGCCCGTTACTTTGCTTATTTAAATCTCTTTGTATTTAATATGTTACTCCTGGTGTTGGGTGCTAACTATCTCATCATGTTCATTGGTTGGGAAGGAGTAGGTCTCTGTTCTTATTTGCTGATAGGCTATTGGTTTAAAAACGTGGATTACGGTGCCGCTGCACGCAAGGCATTTGTGATGAATCGGATTGGAGATCTTGGATTTTTACTGGGACTTTTCTTTATCCTTCGGCAATTTGGCACTCTCGATTATGGAGCGATCATGCCGGCGGCCTCAGGGGTTTCTGTAGCGGTATTAACCGTGATAACACTTTTGCTTTTTGTAGGTGCTACCGGTAAGAGTGCACAAATTCCGTTATATACCTGGTTGCCTGACGCGATGGCGGGCCCTACACCGGTATCAGCGCTTATCCATGCAGCTACGATGGTAACGGCAGGTATTTATATGATTGCGAGAAGCAATATCTTATATACCCTTGCTCCGGTTACCCAAACCATTGTAACGGTGATTGGTTTAGCAACGGCATTACTTGCTGCTACGATAGCATTAAAACAAAATGATATCAAGAAGATACTGGCTTATTCTACCGTGAGTCAGCTGGGATACATGTTTGTGGGTTTAGGTGTGGGCGCTTATACCGGTGCTGTATTTCATGTGATGACGCACGCTTTCTTCAAAGCATTATTATTCTTAGGGGCAGGTTCAGTGATTCATGCTATGCACCATGAGCAGGATATTCGCAAGATGGGCGGACTGTCAAAAAAATTACCTCATACACACTGGACTTTTTTAGTAGGTTGTATTGCCATTGCAGGTATTCCTCCATTCAGCGGTTTCTTTTCCAAAGATGAAATTTTAATTGGTGCTTATAACGTTAGTCCTGTATTATACTGGATAGGTTTACTAGGTGCATTAATGACGGCTTTTTATATGTTTCGTTTATACGCCACTACTTTCAGAGGTTCTTTCAGAGGTACGCATGAACAGGAACATCATTTGCATGAAAGCCCATTCTCCATGATTTTACCATTGATGGTATTGGCTGTTTTGGCAATGGTCTCGGGTTTCATCGGTATACCTGAATTGTTTGCAAAAGATGCACACTGGCTGCATAACTATCTCGCCCCTGTATTTGAATCATCTGCGGCATTATCGCATGCGCACCATATCAGTCACGAAACAGAATAGATTTTATTAGGCGTCAGCATCAGCTTGATATTAATTGTAGTGACTATTGCATGGAAACGTTTTTCATCAAAGCCTGATTTGAATGATGCTTCCGGTTTAGGTAAGCTGCTTGCCAATAAATGGTATGTAGATGAATTATACGCAGCAGTCATCAGTAAGCAATTGGATAAATTATCCGCTTTTGGGTTGAAGTTTATTGAGAAAAAATCTATTGATGGTTTGGTGAATGGTACCGGAAAGTTGGTACACTGGGGTGGGCGTCAGTTGCGATTGTGGCAGAGCGGACAAGTAGGGACCTATATTTTGTGGATGGTGCTGGGGCTGGTGGCGGCTATTGTTTTGATCACAACAATTCTTTCTTAAAATATTGAGTGCGTATATATGATTTCATTATTATTGATATTAATACCTCTTGCCGGCGGACTGATCAGTTTTGGAATAAAGTCTGAATCGTTCGTTCGTTTTGTAAATTTATTTTTCTCCCTTGTTTCTTTGGTGCTGATGCTCGGGTTGTTGCTGGGATATTTCCCTGCATCTTACAAGACTTATCAGCAGGATTGGCTGCCTCAGCTGGGTGCATCCTTTGCTTTAAAGATGGATGGCGTATCAGCCATTCTTTGTTTGCTTACCACATTGTCTTTCCCTTTAATCCTTGCCTCTGTCAAAAAAAACTATTACGCTAATGCATCTGTTTTTTATGCTTTGCTCATGCTTGCTTATGCGGGTATCATTGGTGTTTTTCTTGCTGCAGATGGATTATTGTTTTATTTCTTCTGGGAATTGGCTTTAATACCTGTTTATTTTCTGTGCTCAAAATGGGGGGGAGAAAAAAGGCTGGCAGTTACTTTTAAATTTTTTCTGTACACTTTCTTAGGCTCTCTACTGATGCTTGCCGGATTAGTGTATCTCTATTACCAAACGCCTGATCATTCTTTTGCATTAGATGCATTGTATAACGCTAATTTATCCAAAGGGCAGCAGTCTCTTTTATTCTGGCTGTTCTTTGTTGCCTTTGCCATCAAGATGCCGGTGTTTCCATTTCATACCTGGCAGCCCGACACCTATGAGCAATCTGCTTCGCCGGTTACGATGGTGTTAAGCGCCCTAATGGTGAAGATGGGTTTATTTGGACTTGTAAGATGGCTGATTCCGGTTTTTCCTGAGGCATCTGACGTGTTTGCGGATGTGGTGATTATTTTGTCGGTTATCGGTATGATTTATGCGAGTCTCCTTGCTATGAAGCAAGACGATCTGAAAAGACTGGTTGCTTATTCATCCATTGCGCATATCGGACTGATGAGTGCCGCTTTATTTGCACATAATGCAAGTGCCATTCAAGGGTCTATGATTCAGTTGTTTAGTCATGGCGTTAACGTATTGGGCATGTGGCTGGTGATAGAATGGATTGAACAAAAAACAGGTACACGTAAGATGAGTGAGCTGGGTGGCCTTGCACAAAAGGCTCCTCTTATGACTATCCTGTTGGTGATTGTTGCCTTAGCGAATGTGGCTTTGCCATTAACTAATGCTTTTGTGGGAGAATTGTTGATGTTTAACGGTCTCTTTAAATATAACTGGATATATGCTGCAGTGGGAGGGTTGAGTATTATTTTAAGTGCGGTGTATACATTGCGTATGATCCAGCAGGTATTTTATGGTGAGCTGAATGAGCGTACAGCTGCTGTTACGGATGTGTCTTCAGCCATCAAATGGGTACTGATTATATTGATTCCTGTGATTTTAGTGTTTGGTGTATATCCTGCGCCCTTGCTGAGTTTGGTGAAGGATGCGGTTGATGTATTGCTGTTGGCAGGAAAGTAAATCGATAAGGTTGAAGAGCGACAGAGTTAATATTTGTATATAAGTAAAATAAAATTGAACGATGAATTTGATACTCATAGCTGCAGTTTGGGGAATTGTGATGATGCTTTCGGGCTTGTTTTTTCGTAGTAAGCAGAGCCCCGTTGTAATGGCGATTTTAGGTTCCCTTGCTTTAATCGGTGGATCATTTGCTGATTTGTATGAATATTCTTTTATTCATTCCAATTTTAATGGCTTGATAGAGTACGATAAGTTCAGTCACATTTTTCTGCTCATCATTAGTATTGCTTTATTCTTTTATCTGTGGCTTACGGCTAAAGAAATCATTAAAGTAGGAGCACATCCTTCTGAATACTTTGCGCTGATCTTTTTTGTGATGGCCGGCGCCGGTTTAGTTACGCTCTTTAATAATTTATTGATTTTGTTTTTGGGTATTGAAATTCTGTCCATCCCACTTTTTATACTAACGGGTAGCGATAAGCGAAATCTAAAGAGTAACGAAGCAGCACTTAAATATTTTCTGATGGGCGCCTTTTCTACCGGTATTCTCTTGCTAGGCATTGCGTTTATCTACGGAGCTACTGGTTCTTTTCAAGTGACGAACTACATGGCGCTGTCCGGTGATAGCGCTACTATATATCATCACATTGGACTTGTATTGATGTTAATTGCGCTTTCCTTTAAAGTGTCTGCGGCGCCTTTTCATTTTTGGACACCGGATGTATATGATGGGGCACCTACTCCCTTCACCTCTTTTATGGCTTCTATTGTAAAGCTGGCCGCTTTTGTGGGCTTTGCACAACTCATTTTAAATGGTTTTGCCAATAATAGCGGGCAGTGGAAGATGACGCTGGCTGTATTGATTACATTGACATTATTGGTTGGAAATGTGACGGCAGTTTATCAGCAAAGTGTGAAGCGGATGCTCGCCTATTCATCCATTGCGCAGGCAGGTTTTATGTTAATGGCGGTTTTTGCAAGCAATGATATGGCAAGAGAGGGATTATTGTTGTATGCTGTTGCGTATTGCCTGGCCAATATTGGCATATTTGCTGTGTTGACAAAAATGAAAGAATATACTTATGATGGATTCAATGGGTTAGCTTCCGGAAATCCTTTGGTTGCTTTTTGTTTGACGGTATTTTTAATGT
>JBKDRQ010000307.1:0-4062 GCA_046341135.1 Bacteroidota bacterium | reverse complement strand
CCTTTATTGAGTGCATCGCTGCCGGATGGTGCTATCGAAGCCTATACTGATCCCGAAATCATCTATGATGAATTCAAAAATCTGACAGATATCGTAGTAGATGGAGGAATTGGAGGTATTACCCCTTCTACAATCATCGACTTATCACACGATGCACCCGAATTGATTCGTAAAGGGCTGGGAGAATGGGAAGTCAATGATTAACAAAAGAGACGCTGAAAAAATCAGTACTCGAGTAATTGCCTAATCGCTTCTTCCAGTCTGGCAATGGCTAAAAAGTTCTGCTCTAAAGCCGGATGAAAAGGAATGGGCGTATCCAAAGATGCACAACGCATTACCGGAGCAACTAAACAGGCAAAACAATGTTCGCTTATCCAGGCTGCTATTTCACCTCCGATACCTCCTGTCAAAGTATCTTCATGCAACAACAATACTCTTCCTGTGCGTTGTACCGCCGATTGTATAGCCTGGTAATCGAGCGGAGCAAGCGTACGTAAATCAAGAATATCCATAGATATTTCAGGATGCGCGGCAGCATAATCTTCTGCCCAGTGTACCCCGCTTCCATAGGTAATGATGGAAACTTCATCACCTGTACGAACCTGACGTGCTTTGCCAATCTCTATAATATAATTTTCATCAGGAACCGCTCCTGTTACACTTCTGTATAATGCCTTGTGTTCAAAAAACATGACGGGATTGGGATCCTGAAATGCAGCCAGTAACAATCCTTTCGCATCCATAGGGGTTGAGGGGTAAACCACTTTTAATCCGGGCACCTTAGTAAACCATGCTTCGTTACTCTGACTATGAAACGGGCCGGCTCCCACACCGCCGCCTGTAGGCATGCGCACCACTACATCCGCATTTTGTCCCCATCGATAATGAATCTTCGCGAGATTATTAACAATCTGATTAAATCCTACACTTACAAAATCAGCAAACTGCATTTCCATCATCGACTTCATGCCTTCCAGACTCAACCCTAGTGCAGCACCAATAATGGCGCTCTCGCATATGGGTGTATTCCGAACGCGGGATTTCCCAAACTCCTGCACAAATCCTTCCGTGATTTTAAATGCCCCGCCATACGCTGCAATATCTTGTCCCATCAACACCAGATGATCCCATTGCTTCATCGCCGAATGCAACCCTTCTTTAATCGCATCAATCATTCTTTTTTCTGAAGATGTGCCCGAATAAGAATAATGCAAAGACGAATTATCAATAACAGACATGCCTGATGTATATATGGATGCTTGCGCAAAAACAGCAGTCTCCTCATCTTTTGTTATAGGCACAACAGGCTTCGCATCAAAGCCAATTTTCAATTCCGATTCAATCAGATTTTTGAATTCATATCTTATTTGTTCCACTTGATCCACTGTTAACACACCCATCTGAATGAGATATTTTTCATAATTAATGACCGGATCTTTCTTGCTCCACTCCTCAAATAAATGCGGCGGAACATATTTGGTGCCGCTGGCTTCCTCGTGTCCGCGCATACGGAAAGTCATACACTCAATCAGATAAGGCTTTTGCTGTTCGATGCAATAACGGCGAACACCTTCTATGGTATCCATTACTGTTAGAATATTATTACCGTCAATCCGAACTCCTTCCATTCCATAACCTTTCGCGCGGTCAATCAGTGATTCACAACGATATTGCTCGTTGGTCGGTGTGCTCAAGCCATAACCATTGTTTTCAATAATAAATATTACAGGCAGATCCCATACAGCGGCCACATTCAAGGCTTCATGAAAATCTCCCTCACTCGTTCCCCCTTCTCCTGTAAACGCCAGTGATACTTTTTGCTGATCTTTCAGTTTATACGCAAGGGCTGCGCCATCTGCAAGTGCCAATTGCGGCCCCAGATGAGAGATCATGCCGCAAACAAAATGCTCCTTACTTCCAAAGTGAAAACTTCGTTCTCTTCCATTGCTATACCCCTCCTGATTGCCCTGCCATTGCATAAATAATTTATGTAGTGGCATATTGCGTGTGGTAAATACACCCAGATTTCTGTGCAAAGGGAAAATCCATTCATCCTGCTGCATAGCGAGCGTGGCGCCCACCGCAATAGCTTCTTGCCCAATACCACTAAACCATTTACTGATCTTGCCTTGTCGCAATAAGACCAGCATCTTTTCCTCGATCATTCTGGGATAGAGAATGGAGCGATACATATGAACAAGCTGATCGTTGGTATATTTTTTTCTGTCGAAATACATAGAATATTATTCAGGAATCGGTTTTCGTATTATTTTTTCGAACCATTTTATAGACAACAGCATTGATGATAGACAAGCAGATACTAAACAGCAAAGCATAAGAAAATCCATCTACCTGGAAGCCTCCTACAAAATGCGCATCAATTAAAATGATGAATGCATTAATGACAAAAAGAAACAATCCTAATGTAAAAACTGTAGCGGGAAGTGTCAGAATAATCAATACCGGTTTCACAACATAATCAAGCAATGATAATACTATAGCTACCAGCAGGGCTGTAAAAAAAGAATGAATATGTATTCCCGGCAATAGGGAAGCCAGAATAAACACGTTTACAGCGGTAACAAGTATTTTAAGAAAGAAATTCATCTGCGCAAGCAATTCCGGGTGGAAAGCTATTACTTATTTTTGATATTCAATCAACCAACTTAAACCACTACCAGCTCATAAAATTCCTCGGGCCTGAAATATTTGTTGGCAAGCTGTGTAAGCTCCTGAGATGTAGCTGTTTTTATGGCTTCTACCGAACGATAAAAATGATTTTCATCGAGACCATGTAAAATAATATTCTTCCATCTGGCGATAATATGAAAAGGGCCATCTAAATCTCCGAGCAACACACCCATCATGTAATTTTTTACCAGTTGCAACTCTTCCTCATCGGGCGCTTCATTGCAAAGCACCTCCATTTCATGATATATTTCTTTTATAGCTGCCTCACAAACATCTCTTCCGGCTTCAGTAGATATCATCCATGCAGAACCCTGTATATGATTTTGCAGATAACTGTAAATACCATAGGTATATCCTTTATCTTCCCGAATATTGCTCATGAGTCGCGACCCAAAGAATCCTCCAAATAATGAATTCAATACCTGCACCTTAGGGAAGTCCGGATCTTTTCTTCCCGGGAAATGCCTGGCCAGGCGAATGGCACCCTGTACACCGGCCTCATCATTGATGATGCGATATTTTTTTTCTACAGCCGCCTCAAAAGGAATGGGTTTTGGATTAGCAATTCTCGGCTTCAATGGCAGATCTCCAAAATATTGATTCATCATGCTTTCAAAATCTGCTGGCAATTTTCCAGCAGCAAATATGATGGAATGTCCGTTTCTATAATACTGGTCATAAAAAGCAAGAACATCCTCCCGACGAATCGCATCATAATCCTCTAACTTGCTATACACTCCGTAAGGATGCTTTTCCCCATAAACATAGGCGTCAATCAATTGCCCTGCCACAAATTCACATTTCTTCAAATTGACCTGTAGTTTTTGTTTTGTATTCTTTACATAAATAGCAAGCTCTTCTTCTGGAATCGTAGCATCAGTTATCATTTCACGAACAACAGGAAGGAGATGAGATAATTGCTTGGTAGGAGTATGTAAAGTAATGCTTGCTGTTTCATTATAACAGGCTCTGTTCAGAAAAGAACCATAATACTCAAAATGCTCATTGATCTCAAAAGCAGATTTGTGTGTAGTTCCATTTTTAAGCAGGAAGTTAGCGGTAGCAGCAGTAAGCTTTTGTTGATCATACCAGTTTCCTGCATCAAATACCCATTCTAGTAACATCACTTCCTGCGTACCGGCTTCTACGGCAATGACTTCAATGCCGTTATTGAGTATGTATTTCTGATAAGGTTTTAATTGTAATTCAAATGCCGTAGCATCAATAATATCCGGAGCAATTTGACGATTCATATTTGATCTGCTGATATGTAATGAATAAGTTTTAATGATTAGTGCGCAAGATGAATAAGTGCCCTAATTGTTGGCTTGATAGAAGATAGTATTCGAATTTGAAGCGTTGAAGATTTTT
>JBKDRQ010000306.1:0-3345 GCA_046341135.1 Bacteroidota bacterium | reverse complement strand
TGATATAATAACAATTATCGGAAGCATCTACGATCTAACTTTTATAAATCTTTAGGAGTTTTCTGAATAGATGGATAAGTATGATGATATGTGTGCCAGAAAATTTTTGAGCCGAGATGTTAAAGGGGCTGCCTGGAAAAGGTATCTCTCCCCCATTTATACTTTTATGTGGAATTACTTCATCCGTTTAGGTTTACTGGATGGCAAAGCAGGCCTGATACATGCATACATGATTGCAGCGTATACATTCAGAAAATATTCAATACTTTTTCATTTAGAACAGAAGAAATGACTACAACACTCTGTCTTGATTTCGGGAATACGCTGTGTAAAGCTGCCCTGTTTATAAATGATGAGATTCATGAAATTATTGTACTGTCCGAAAATATTGAGGAAGAGATTAAAAACTTACTTCTTAAACATAAGCCGGATTATTCTATACTCTCATCTGTCATCAATCATAATCATGAAATTGAAAACATTATAAAAGAACATACATTACTTCACAAGATTTCCCAAAAATCCAATCTGCCCTTCACCATACACGTAGGAAAATCAGAAACAATAGGTGCAGACCGCTTAGCACTGTGCGCAGCAGCTGTACAATTGTTTCCCAAAAAAAATAATTTAATAATCGGGATGGGCACCTGTATTACCTATAACTTCATCAATCTTAATCATCAGTTTTTAGGAGGCTCCGTTTCGCCCGGACTTGAGATGCGATTTCAAAGCATGCATCATCAAACAGCGCTGCTGCCACTGGTAAAAATGGACTGGAATTTTCCTCTTATCGGTTACGACACCAAAACTAATTTATTAAGTGGTGTAGCTATGGGAATCTGTAAAGAACTGGAAGGAATGATGAGTGCTTATGAAGAAAAATTTGATCATCTTAACATATTACTAACGGGAGGCAATACGCTTCATTTTGCGCCTCTGCTTAAAAAGCGGATATTTGCAGACCCTCATTTAATATTTAAAGGTTTATATGCCATCAGTAATTGCAATAAATAATAAAACATATTTCATCTCTTTATTGGGCCTGCTGCTCTATCAGCTGACCTTTGCGCAAGAAAATATTCCATGGAGTCGATATGGTATTGGAGATCCCATCCATTCAGTAAATATAATAAACCGAGGTATGGGTTATGTCTCTGCAGCTTATAACGATCCGCAAAGTATCAACTTCACCAACCCTGCATCCTATAGCAGATTAGGTAAACAAAGAGCTACATTGGATTTAGGTATCGACTTTGTTTCCCGTGGGATAAGTAATGAAAAAGATAAAGCAAGATTCTCGAATGTATACGTACCCTACCTTGCCGGCGGCTTTCAACTAAAAGGCGAAAAAAGAAAAAGAAACTGGGGTATTGCATTTGGACTTCGTCCGCTTACAAAAGTCAGTTATAATATTGAAACTGGAAGCAAAATCGGAGAGGATAGCATTATTTATACATATGAAGGAAACGGTGGCGCCTATCAGGCTTTCGCCGGAACCGGGATCGCCTTCAAAAATTTAAGTATTGGGGTAAATGTGGGTTACAGATTCGGCTCTAAAGATTATACCACAAAAGCGTCCATATTTAACGATACGATAAGTGGCAGATATACTTCGGGGCAAAAACAGGTCAGAAATAATTTTGGTGGAGTATTTTATGAATTAGGACTACAATACGAAATAAATATATCTGCAAATGAATTGATTAGTTTAGGAGCCTTCGGGGGCTTAAGCACTCCAATGAGCCTACGATCAGAAGAAAATCTCTTTACTTTTTTTCAACCGGGAGACGCATCCTCAGCTGTTCAAATAGACTCTGTCAGCTCTAAAGTTGACAACAATGGTACACTCTTATATCCATCTCACATGGGATTTGGCATAATGTACGACCGTGTTGCAAAGTCAAGATTAAGTATCGGCGCAGATGTTACCTTTCAAAACTGGGGAGAATACCGAATCAACAAACAGCCGGATCTCTTATCAAATGCATGGCAAATAAAGGCCGGAGTTCAATGGATGCCAAACGCTCAGCCCAATGCCGGAAAAGCAAAAACGCTACTTATCTACAGAGCAGGTACCTTTTATTCAAAAGAGCCTTTTTCACTTAATGGTAATTTTAATAGTCTTGGATTTACACTTGGCCTAAGTATGCCTGTAAAAAAATACTCCTACGCAGAGTACAATAAAAACAATGTGATCCATCTTGCTTTAGAAGCCGGCAGAAGAGGGAATGCCTCAAGTATTATTATCGAAAACTATTTTCGTGTAGTCTTGGGTGTATCATTTTCTGATATTTGGTTCATTAAATCCAAATATGATTAAGCCTTTTGCATATCACAAACCGGTTTTTTACATAAAACCTTTCTTTTACGCGCTTTTGCTTCATTTACTAAGCTGCGAAAATGATTTAAAACTTATTCATAATCTTAGTAAACCAAATCAAAGCGTTGATGAAGTTAAAGAGGTTGATATCAGCTTTAGTCAAAGCGGACAACTCAAAGCAAACCTCCGGGCTTCTGTTATGTTTAGATACCACGACACCTTTCCAAGAGTAGAATTTCCCAACAGACTCCACGTAGATTTTTTTGATAAAAATCGTTCGGTAGAAAGCTATCTGGATGCAAAAAAAGGTTCTTACTACGAACATGAAGCAAAGGTTCTGTTGCAGGATTCTGTAGTGGTGATTCGCAAGGATGGAGATACCCTTAAAACAAACAAACTTATCTGGGAACAAAACAAACATAGTTTCTACACAGATGACAACGTTGAAATCAGGCAAAAAACAAAAACAATTTTTGGAAAAGGTTTTGAAAGTGATGAACAACTCAATAATTTCAGGATTGATACAGTAACCGGTGTGATGCTGGTAGAATCAAATAAATTTTAAATTCCTTGTTCTAATTAACACAGCAAGGAATGATTATTAAATAAAAATTATACTATGGAGTATAGAAGACTAGGAAGATCAGGCCTTCAGGTAAGCATCCTTTCATTTGGCAGCTGGGTAACCTTTCAAAAACAAATAGACGATAAGGTAGCTGATGAATTAATGGGCATCGCCTACGATGCGGGCATTAACTTTTTTGATAATGCTGAGGTATATGCACTGGGTAAAAGTGAGGAAATGATGGTGCGTGTTTTAAAGAGTAAAAATTGGGATCGTACCAGTTATACCATAAGTAGCAAAGCCTATTTCGGCTGGAGAGGTAAGGAAAATAAACCCAATCAGACCGGACTAAGCAGAAAGCATCTCACCGAAGCCTGCCACGAAGCAATGAAGCGTCTGCAAACCGACTATCTTGATTTGTATTTCTGTCACCGACCCGATAAAAACACACCCATTGAAG
>JBKDRQ010000305.1:0-6361 GCA_046341135.1 Bacteroidota bacterium | reverse complement strand
CACGACTCTTAATCATGTACCATATCCAGACAAAGCTTAAGGGGAAATAGACAACTTTAAAAGGCCACAATTCCCAGTTGTTCAGACTTTGTAAATTCCTAATCATCGGCTCAAAGATAAACGAGGTTGAGGAAAAGTTCATAAAATGTATGGTCATTGATTACCCGATTTCCATTAGTTTTGAAAAAAATCTGTTGCATGCATATTCCTTCTATGGCTGAGATGATGGCCAATAATGAACAACCGGAAATTCTTTTTTGGGTAGGTTGTGCCGGAAGTTTTGATCAGCGCGCGCAAAAAGTAACCAAAGCTTTTGCACTAATTCTGCAACAAGCCGGGATAAAGTTTGCTATTTTAGGAAAAGAAGAAATGTGTACAGGCGATCCTGCGCGCAGATCGGGCAATGAATTTTTATTTCAGATGATGGCTTATAACAATATTCAAGTACTGAATAACTATGGCATCAAAAAAATAGTGACGACTTGTCCGCATTGTTTTAATACCCTTAAAAATGAATATCCTGCTTTAGGAGGTGATTATGAAGTTATCCATCACACCACCCTGTTGCAAGAGCTGATTAATGACGGAAAAATCAAATTGAAAGAAGGCGGAAGCTTTAAAGGAAAACGAATCACTTATCACGATAGTTGTTATCTCGGCAGAGCTAACAACATTTATGAAGCTCCCCGAAAAGTTTTGGAATTGCTCGATGCTGAACTGGTAGAAATGAAAAGATGCAGAACAAATGGTTTATGCTGCGGAGCAGGTGGTGCGCAGATGTTTAAGGAAGAAGAAAAAGGCGAAACGCGCGTTAACTGGGAAAGAGCCAATGAAGCTGTTGAAACCGGCGCGAGTGTGATTGCTGCAGCATGTCCGTTTTGCAATACCATGATGACAGACGGAATGAAAGTGGCTGGCAAAGAAGAAACGGTTCAGGTGCTGGATGTAGCTGAACTGATTGCGCAAAGCTTGTAAGAAAGTTGCTAATTAAATTTAGCATTTGACAGCAAATTGTAAGGTGTCAGAAATGTGGCGTTGGCAAGGCAAAACGCGCGGAGCGATCGGGTTTGCCTTGAATTTTTCTTTGTTTACTTTCTTTTTTTCAAGAAAAAGAAAGTAACGACAAAAAAGAAAATATAACTTTTATAGCAGGACAGTATGACCTGAGCCAAAGAGGTAAATAAATTTATTTAAACGCATTAATACCCGTAATATCCATCCCTGTAATCAGCAGATGAATATCATGCGTTCCTTCATACGTAATAACACTTTCGAGATTCATCATATGACGCATAATCGGGTACTCACCGGTAATTCCCATACCCCCTAAGATCTGACGGGCATCCCGACATATATTAGTAGCAATCTCACAACTATTACGTTTAGCCATACTCACCTGTTGAGGTGTTACACGACCTTCACTCATCAATACACCTAAACGCCAGTTGAGTAATTGGGCTTTGGTGATTTCCGTAATCATCTCGGCCAGTTTCTTTTGTTGTAATTGAAAGCCTGCGATGGGCTTACCAAACTGAATTCTTTCTTTAGCGTAACGTAAAGCCGTATCATAGCAATCCATCGCTGCACCAATCACTCCCCAGGCAATTCCATAACGAGCTTTGGTTAAACAACCGAGCGGCCCTTTTAATCCCTGTACATTGGGGAAGATATTTTCTTTGTGAACTTTTACATTGTCAAATACCAGTTCGCCGGTGCAGCTTGCACGCAGACTCCATTTGTTATGGGTAGTCGGTGTACTAAAGCCTTCCATGCCTCTTTCTACAATCACCCCCCTTATAATACCTTGCTCATCTTTTGCCCAAACCACTGCAACTTGTGCATAAGGGGCGTTGCTAATCCACAGCTTAGCACCATTCAATATCACATGATCACCCGCATCTTTAATATTCGTTAGCATACTTCCGGGATCACTGCCATGATCAGGTTCTGTCAAACCGAAACAGCCTAACCATTCACCACTCGCGAGCTTAGGAAGAAATTTTTTGCGCTGTTCTTCGCTGCCATAAGCATAGATCGGATACATCACCAATGAACCCTGCACTGAGGCCGTTGAACGAACCCCGCTATCTCCTCTTTCCAGCTCCTGCATCATCAAACCATAACTGATATAATCCAATCCTCCGCCGCCATATTCAGCAGGTACGGTAGGACCAAAACAGCCTAAGTCGCCCAACTGCTTTACAATCTGCGAGGGAAATTCAGCACGCTGCGCATAATCTTCTATAATAGGAGAAATTTCCTTCTTAACATAATTACGAACCGTATCCCGAATCATTTTATGTTCTTCGGTCAGCAATTCATCCACTAAAAAATAATCGGGGCTTTGAAAAAGATCCTGTTTTACAGACATATGGCAGATTTAATCGGAAGCAAATGTACGAACGGGCGTTAGAAAAGAAAGTTTTTGTCGTACTTTTCTGTCATGAAGCTTATGCATCAATTAACAATTATTTTCGTTGTGTTGATACAAACAAAAGCCTACATGCAAACGACATACAAATACCTTGCTCTCGGCGACTCTTACACTATTGGAGAAAAAGTGGAGGAAAAAGATAATTTTCCTAATCAGACAATCGCCTTGCTAAATCAAAAAGCAAAAAGATTCGAATCGCCTGCTATCATTGCCAAAACAGGATGGACAACCGATGAATTACAAAATCAGCTGTCACAAACAAGATTGGCCATACCTTTCGATATCGTCACTTTGTTAATTGGCGTTAATAATCAATACAGAGGAAGATCTGCAGAAGAGTATGCTGTGCAATTTGAGCAGTTATTACAACAAGCCGTTGGATATGCAGGCGGAAAGACAAACCATGTTATCGTGCTGAGTATCCCTGATTGGGGCGTAACTCCTTTTGCGCATGACAGAGACCGCAAAAAGATTGCTCAAGAGATAGATCTGTTTAATGCCATCAACAAAAAAATAGCAGCCCAATATCAAGTACATTATATAGACATCACCCCTTTTACACGTGAAGCCATAACAGATCTTTCGCTCGTTACCGAAGATGGGCTACATCCTTCAGGAAAAGATTATAAAAGGTGGGCTGAACGGGTAGCGCAAAGAATTGAAGGCATAATTAACAAATAAGAATTGGCATTTAATTTATAGTGATGCATTGACATCTCGACAACCCGACAACATCCCGAAGGATGTAGGGATTGACAACTGTCATACTTCAAGTTAATCGTTGATTCAGATATACCTTCATCTCCTCATGCATAGCTTTTGCTTCAAGAGCTGCTTTCTCAGCAAAATCTTTTTCGGCAGATGCATAAATGATGGAACGACTAGCATTTACTAACAAACCACAATCCTTATTCATCGCTTTTTCCGATATATCTTTCAGGCTTCCCCCCTGCGCACCTACTCCGGGCACCAGTAAAAAATGATCGGGAATAATGCTGCGGATATTCACAAATTCTTCTGCCCGGGTAGCTCCTACTACAAACATCAGATTTTCAGGAGTCCCCCACTGTTTCACCGTTTCCAGTACACGTTCATATAAATAAGAAGGACGCAAATGCGCCTCTCCGTTAGAACTTATCAGTTGTTGCATTTCAAAATCAGAAGCACCCTTATTAGAAGTAAGCCCGAGTACAATCGCCCACTTTCCTTCATATTGTAAAAAAGGCTGTACACTATCGGAGCCCATATAGGGAGCGACTGTAATGGAGTCAAAAGGAAGTGCTTCAAAGAAAGCACGTGCATATTGTTCTGATGTATTTCCTATATCGCCTCTTTTAGCATCGGCGATTTTGAAATGCGTATCGGGAATATAGTTGACCGTTTTTTCTAAAGCCAGCCAGCCTTTCACACCAAGAGATTCATAAAAAGCAGTATTTATTTTATAAGCCACACAATGTTCAAGGGTAGCATCTATAATGCTTTTATTGAATGCAAAAACCGGATCATCTTCTGCATGTAAGTGTTTAGGAATTTTATTGATATCTGTATCTAATCCTATACAGAGATAATTTTTTTTGGCATATATATGATGAAAAAGCTCTTTTCGTGTCATGCTGCAAAAGTAGGGTCGTTTGTGAATTTTTGTTAAAATTGATATAGACAAACATAAAATGTTTAAATAAAACAGTAATCACAGAATTAATATTTAACAAAATAAATATTTCTCTACTTCTGTATAATTTTTAAGGGTTAAGAAGTAAACAAAATAGATGTGTATTTGTCATTTAATGTCTAAACATCATTTAAAACTTTTAAAACCAGAATTATGAAATTTGTTATTTCAAGCTCAAGAATTTTAGCCTTCTCTTTTATCATGGCTCTGTCTGTTACAATGATTAGCTGTAGCAAAGATGACATGAATGTTCAAAAAGTTGAAAGTAAATCAAATGTAGAAATTGCAGGTCGTAGAGGAGCCCCTGCTCCCGGCAGTAGTTCAATTGCTCAGATTGCCATCAATGCAGGTTTTTCTGAATTGGTTGCGGCATTAACTTACGTAGATGGAGAGTTAAATACAGGATTAGTAAATCTATTCTTAAATGGAAAAGACCAGTATACAGTTTTTGCACCTACTAATGCTGCATTTCAAAATCTTTATACTGCATTGAATATTACAAAAATTTCCAACTTGCCTGCTCCACTCGTTAAAGATGTATTATTATATCATGTTGTGGAAGGCCGTCGCGCTTCTAACAGTGTACTTCCTAAATCAGGAGAAAAAACGATTACAACTTTACTTAACGCCAATTTTACAGTAAATGCACAAGGTAAGATAACTGCAATTGGCAATACAGCAAATATTGTCACCGCAAACATTTCAGCATCCAACGGTATCATTCATGTGATTGATGCGGTGATTCTTCCGATTAAATAATTTTTATAACTAATTTCAAAAGGCTACCTCAGATATGGGTAGCCTTTTGAAATTAGTGTGATCTAAATATTTTTAGATTAGATTATAGATGCAACTTGCAGAGAGCAGGGAGACTTATAATCTGTAGCCGACTCCAACACCAAGATTAAAAGATCCCAAAGACTGAAAATAATCATTCTTTTCATCGTAGCCTATGCTGCTTGTTACTTCTACATCTTTAAACTTTGGAGTCGCTCCCATATAGTCTATGTTTACTAACATGCATACTCTTTTACCTGCATTGTACTTTAAACCCGCACCAATTTGATAAGCAAAAGCCGATCCTGTTGCGCTACTTTGTTTTACCCATGCTGTTCCTTCAGGAGTACTCAAATTAAAAGTTGCTTTTGGTGCAGTTGCAGATAAGAAACCAATCATGAGTCTTGATTCAAAACTCAATTGTTTTTCTATCGGGAAAGATCCATATCCTCCTACTAAGATTGCCCCAATACTCCAACTTTCGCTTTGAGTAGAAATACTTATATTGTCAAAAGGCATCTGCTTTATCATTTCTTCGGCCATTGCCTGTGCATCCGTTTTATGAGCTTGCCCCCTTAACATAGCAATAATTCCAAATTTTTTATCAAGTTTATATGCAAATGAAATATCAAAAATGGCTCCAGCCTTTGCAAATCCCGAAGACCGGTTATTCATGTCTTTACTGGCAAAATCACCCGTAGGGATACCAGCTCCTAAAGAAACAGCAACATAACCTTTATCCTGAGAAAAAGCATTAATGGTAAATAACATTACAATCAGTGACAAAACAGATAGTTTTTTCATTTTATTAATTTTTATTGATGAACAAAGCTATCTGTCACTTAATGGAGAATATATGATATAGACGTAAGTATGATATGATGTATATCAGGGTATAGAAAGATAGGTAAGCTTATAGCAAATTATTAGCAAATAGGATTTTGGCATGTTGATAATCATAATGACTCATTGTAGCATAGTATTGGCTTTTAGAAATCATATCCAGTTCAGCATAAGTCATTCCCTCTATTTTTAAAATCATATTTTTTAACTCATCATATGTAGAGAAGAGCCAGGCTCCGGTTTTTTTAGAGATATTAGGGAGATTGCCTCTGTCAGACACGATACTTAGACAACTCATCGCCATACTCTCAATAGGAACAAGACCGAAAGATTCTTCTACTATGGAAGGTGTTATTGAAATTTGCATCTCCAAATCTCTTACCAGCGCGTAAATATCACCACCTCCAACAAATTGCACGTTAGATGTAGCTGAATCATAAAGCTCTTTATAATAATCAGGATTCTCAGACTGGCCAATGATAAAAAATTTATGTTGCGGAAAGTCTGATGCAAGTCTTAGAAAAAGATCATGGCCTTTCCCGCGGTAAACTCTCGCGAGGAGCATGATATTAAATGACTTAACCTCATTATTGAACGCTCGATTAAAAACAGAATAATACGGTATACCTGAATAT
>JBKDRQ010000304.1:0-6890 GCA_046341135.1 Bacteroidota bacterium | reverse complement strand
GATACAGGCTAATCTCCCTTTTCCACTATCTCCTTTTAATAATGGATATGCAATAAATATTGACAATACATCCATTACAATCACCAGGACAAAAAATTCCTTGACATTCAACAAAGACAGGATAATGTACTTCTCTTCTGTTAAAAGAAGTTTACTGCTCAATAACTGATAATATTTCATAACAATTTAAATCAATCAAAATGAAAACAGTTTTCGGATTTCTTTTAATTCTTCTTGGTATTGTTTCACTATTCAGATATCCCAATTTTGGAGTTAGCATAGCAGAATCTATTGGGGTGCTAATTGGGCTTGCCATTATTGTTGTGCCAGGTATTCTTCTTATTAGGAGTGATATGAAAAAATCAGATAAATGATTAACATCAAAAAGATCTGGCATCTAATTTTCTAATTAATAAAAAAGCATCTATGAGATATTATATTTTATTAGTGGTAATTATTCTTTTTCATAACTGTATATATGCCCAGCTTTATGATGGCACTATTGATGGTGCTATGCCTGGAAAGTTAAAAGATGTGGTCGCACATTTTGAGAAGAAAGGTTATCGTAAACTTCGATGTCCGGAATGCTCAACCAGTATATTATTTATGGAAGGTCAAATAAATAAAAGAGAAAATCTACAGGATACCGTTACTATTTATATGGTTAAAGATAATTTAGATTCTACCAATATAAAATCAGTTAGTCTCTATTATCAAAATGAATATGATACGCTAATAAATCAATTCAAAACACATAAAAAGATCTTTTTTAATTCGTTTGGTCGTCCGTCACAAGAGGAAAAAACACAATCAAGATGGATTTTTCTAAATTATACTTATACCATTGGATATGAGGGGTACAATTTATATCATAAAGTAGAGGTAAACAAATCATTTAGAGACGAAGAGAGAGAATAACGCTTATGGTTTATAAGCCATTAATAATATTAGCCTTTTTTACCGAATACCATTAACATTAAAATCAAACAGATGAAAAAACTACTTATAATAATAGCAAGCTTTTTATTACTTGATACCTCCTATGCTCAACTTTTTGATGCCACAATAGATGGTGCAATTCCCGGTATTGACAAAGACGTAGTTGCGCATTATCAAAAGAAAGGTTATAGTGTTGCAAAATATGTTGCTCATTCTGACGATTTAATTTTCATGACAGGGAATATTAAGCTATTTGATACTGATAAACAAAAGCGACCGGTACTCATTCAGTTAAAAAAAGAAGACGCATCCAACTTTGTAAAATCTATAGAAATACAATTTATGTCAGATTCAGAAAAAGATTTTGAACTACATAAAAAGATATTTTCTGAAAGATTCGGAAAGCCATCTTCGGTTTATAATAAACGAGCAGTCTGGCAATTACATTACTATAAATACACAATTGGGTTTAATGAAGACGGTATTTATCATGAACTTAAGGTGAATAAGGCGCTGTAATTATCAGCGAGCATTGGCATATTGCTACATCCTCTGAATATACATTTAGCTTCATCCCTTGATAAAATAAAAATGTTAATTTCAATTAATGAAACCTTATATCAGTACCGCTATCAACCCCTTATTGTGCGATGATTGTCAGCAATTAGGTTACTGCCGTAAGAATCGACAAGCGGCTAAAGTAGATTTTTTTTCAAAATTTTATGAAGTTCTTTCTACTCCCAATCCGGAGTACCATTTTATGAAAGATGCTGATATAATTAATCTTGTTCCGGTAAAGACTATGGTTAAAGATTATTTTATCACAACAGGCAAGAAGCTTCAGCAGGCGCACGATCTGTTTCATCAGGATGAATATGAACAAGCAAGCTATCTATACAGAGATCTTATAACACAACGGGCAGATTATGAAGAAGCCGAATTGGGGCTGGCTGCATGCTATTACTTCATGAAAAATTATGAAGAAGCGGCAGCGGTTGCCACAAGCGTCAGTCGTTTTGCTTATAATGATCGTTTGTCTGCATTTTTGGATGCTTGTGAGCGTTCGGCAAAAGAAATAGTAAAAGCAGAAGAAGAGCGGGTCGAATATATATCGTTAGGCCACCATGAAAAAGCATCACTAAAATTCTAAGACTTTATACAAAGAAATATAACTATTTAACTACCGGCTTATACTTCTTCAGCGTCTTCGCTTTCTCTATAATCTCGGAAAACAGATAATATACCCTACCGCCGATTCTGTAATCTTGCAGAAGTCCTTGATTAGTCCATGATGCCAATGTTGTTTTCGAAATCTTGGGAACAAATCGCTCACAGACTTCTTTAGGTGAAAGAAAGTTATCCTCTTGTTTATCAAGAATCTGGGTGAGCTCCTCTCGTACAATAGATCTTATTACCGGCTTTATGGCTTCAGCCAACTGCTCGGGAGTGATTCCTGTTAATATGATCGGAGCGGCAGACATTTATCTTGATTCTTCTTTTCGTTTTTTATTATATCTGCGAATTAAGTAAACACCTACTCCTATGGCTGTTAATAATAGAAGCCCCTTCAATAAATTGCCGGAAGATGATTTCTGGGAAATCATCCCAATTGGCTTTGCCGCACTTACTGTGGACTGTGCAACAACGGGTGGCATTGCAATAACTGGTGCAGGTGGCGATGGAATTGGCGGTAAACTACTAATAGGCGATGCAGTTATATGTGTATTTGGCACCTTAGCCTTTGTTAATGGATATGGTGCTGCCCTTAAAGCCTGTATGTAGTCGATCCTGTTTGATAATAGTTCTTTTATAATTTCCATATACGAATGGTTTGATTATTAAATAATGTGTAGGCATATCGTACCATGATATATGCATCCACGCCGGATATATTCTTCGTACCTCTGTTTAATTGCCAGTTGAAGTCTCGTGCAATGAAGTGTTTGGCTGATATATATATTTCGGCGCCATATTCTGTAAATAACTCGTGCAGTATATCATCGTTTGATAAGATAATGTGACTATGTGCTTTAATACGATTTCTTTCCCGTTCTCGTTCGAGTTTATCCTCATAAGCGCATTTATCGCTGCAGTACTTATCGGATTTCCTTCCCGGAGGAATCAAATCTTCGCATCTATAACATAGTATGTCTGTATATATTGCCACAGGGCAAAACTATAACAGTGTTGGGGTATGATGCAAGTAGCTATAGTACGAACTTTAGAAAATAGTATACTAATTGTACTAGGCCTCGTATGATTCTTACATTTTGATATTCGTTGAAATAACAAAATCATTTAGGCAGATATAAATCCCAGTTAATAGGCCATCTTTTTGGCGCACGACCGGTTATATTTGATAGTATTTGTGTAAGATCATGCCTGGAATTTAAAGCTGCAGCATAATCTTCTATGAAATGAGCAAAAAACAATATATAGTCGGCCTTATCCTGCCAGGTAGTAGAGTTATTCTCATAAAATTTATGGATTGCACAATCAACCACCTTTTTACTTCGTATCGTGTTGTAATTTAATTTTATTTTCTTTTCTAGCGTATCCTGTGGAATGGTAAAGCCATTTTGAAATATTATGTTATACTCATCTTTTAAAAGAAAGGAGTTTCCATCATTCTTCTCTTCATACAAAAGAGTAAAAAAATGTCTGATTTGTTCTTCAGTAAGCTTACTTGGTATTTTATAGCCCTTTTTGCTTGAAAGAAAATCTGACCACTCGGTTATAATATCTTTTGTTTTAATGTCTTTAATTGCTTGTTTATTGATCCAGTCTTGAACAATTGCCGGCAATTGCTTGAAATTGGGAGCAATTTTCGGCAGGTCATGTAAATATTCTATATAAAAATTGATGTCGCCGTAAAAATTATCATATAGCTGGAAGTCGAAATATTCATGTAAAAAATCAGGTGACTGTTTACTAATCTCGTCGATTTTTATAATAAAAAACAGGGGGAATTTTTTTATGGTATTCTCATCTCGGATGATTCTCATGGGCACATCTAAATCATAAATGTCTTCATTCATAAAATAAAATTCAGGCACCAACTCTTTGTCATTGAAATGCCATAATTGAACATATTTTTGATAATAACTGGTATTGGATTCCGACTTCGATAAAAACGGCACTTGTCCTGTATTGATTAACATATCTCTGGCTGCTTCTAAGATTTTATATGGATCTAATCCAGTTCTTCTGAATGCTCTTTGGTCATTAAAATATTCGATCAAGGAATTGAGTTCGAGGTGGAAGTTGATTAACATTATATTGGGTTTTAATAATTAAGTGATAAGATTGAGCAAATTTCATTCTTCAATAAGAATTATCCATTGTCCAGTCGTTTCTCCTTCTCTTTCTATTATATGTTTCTTTTTCAAAGCATCTGTGTGTTTTTGTACCGCTGATTCATTTATGCCTAGATTGTCTGCAAGTTCTTTCCTGGATATTGTTGGGTTTGATTTTATTAATTCCAAAACTTCTCTTTGTCTAGCAGTAATCATGAGGGGTTTATATCCGGCCTTACCACCTACTTGACCACCTACTTGACCACCTATCTCTCCTTTGAAAATAGTAACCTGAACACCGCCGTCTTTTTCTATGATTTCAGGTTCGGGAAGTTCAGCTTCTTTACAAGAATTGATGATTTTAAGCGTCCCTCTTCCCCACGTATCAATATAACCTGCCTTAAAACAAGCATCTGCAATCTTTGGATTACGGGGTCGTGAATTATGTTCTATTCGTAAACTTGGTGCATCCAGTCCATTTGGTAAAGAGCCTTCATTCCATATCGTTAATCTTTCGTCAAAAACCCTAATTTGTATGGGGGCTCCCATATAGGATCTATGTACCAACGCATTTAGTAACATCTCCCTGAGAGCAGCTACCGGATACTCTCCTTTTTCTATTCTGTGCATACCTGCAAAATCAACAGGTCGTGTAAGAAACTTATAATTTAGCTGTACCTGCACTTCATGAAGCAAATGAATTAAATTTCCTTCAATCGTTTCCTGAAATTTTAAATCAGTACTGTCTTTCCCAAAACGACCAATCTTTACTTGTATGTTGGGGTAGAAGCGATTAGGGTCTTTCCCAAAAAGAATAAGAGCTCCACGTTTTAATTTGTTTCCCTCCGATAATTTCAATTTGTCGATTATTTGCAAATGAGAGAGGTGGTTTGTGTCAGGTAACCTTCCTTTTTCTTTACTATCCTCAATGAATTTAAAAATACTTGCCTGGTCAATATCATTTATAGAAGCACCCTCTTCTACCACATCATCCCATGTTTTGCCTGTCTTTTTTAATAAAAACTCATTCAGTTCAGTTCCTGTGAGTTCCAATTTTGTGCTGCCAGAACGATAATAATATCTGCCTCTTAGTGAAACGGGAACTGAATACGGATTGACCTTTATCTCTATGTACTTATTCCCTTTCTGTTCTTGTAGCTGCACATCACAGATAATGCCCATCAAATCGCGGATTTTATTGGGAATGCTTTCCATTAAGGATTGATAATTTTCCAGATGTACAATCTGCCCTGAATCATTTTTGCCAATATAAATAATACCTCCAAATGCATTAGCAAACCCACATACCCATTTTAGGTAGTCGTCGTGCCACGATTGTTTGTATTCTATATTTTGGCTTTCGGCCATTGTTTAATTTTCAGTTATTAATATTGGTGAAAGTAGCAAATTTATTAGATAGCAAAGGTTGGCTAATCCTTATTTATTAGTACTCTACAATATTTTATTCTTCCAGTTTTGTTTTATATGCTCATTAAATCTCCTGGCAGTATCAAGTTTGCTAACGCGGATGTATTTCAGAAATGAGCGTTCTGATTTGTGTCCGGTAATTTTCATTAGATCAATAGTTGGGAATCCTTGCAGATAATGGTTGGTGGCAAATGAACGCCTCGCCGTGTGTGATGATACCAGGTCGGCCAGGGGCTCTTTAGGACGTGTGCTTAATCGTCCTGTTTCAGTAAGCGATGCCAGTTTGCAAACTTCTTTAATATAGTCATTGAAGTTCTGGTTGCTGATGGCGTGCGGCAACAAGCTCCCGTTAGCCTTGTATTTATTAAATATGTCAAGTATCACAGGATTACAGGGTATGATAACCAGCTCTCCCGTTTTTTTCGTCATCATTTTAATACAATAATCATCATCCATTTTCACAATATGCTCCGGACGAATATTACTGAAATCAGAATATCGGAGACCTGTCCATGCACCCACCAAGAATAAATCCCTTACCCTGTCAAGTTTTTTATTGTGAATCTCTGCCTTATATATTTTATCCAGTTCGGCTTCGGTTAAATAAATCTGTTCGGTTTCCTTTTCGCTATAACTGAATTTTTTATGCCGGAATATCATGTTGTTGGTATATCCCAGATCAACCGCCTCACCCATGAATACTTTGATAATCGAGATGTCTTTGGCAATTGTATTTACACCAAGTCCTTTCTTCTCCAAAAATGAAGTGTAGGCATAAAAGAAGTTGAGGTCGATATCCTCAAAATCAAGTCGCTTCTTGCTGTATTCCTGATACTCTTTCAGATGCTTAGTTACCGCATGATAATTTTTTAAACTTGATTCGCTCTTGTTTCTTCCTCTAAATTTTATTTCCCCTTTTATAAATCTTTCCGTGAGTGAAAAAAGCGTTGGCTTAGTAACTGCATCTTCTTCTTCGATTTCATGATTCTTGTTGATGAACTTCTTCATCGCTTCTTTCAGCACTTCCGGCTCCGGTATGCCTTCCTTCATCATTTCAGAATAGGTCTTCAGACAAATTCGCTCCAAGTTGTCGAGCAAATCGTTGAGGGCAAACTTTCCGTCAGCCGTGGTGGTCAGCTTATTTTTCACCCGCTGCTTCTTTTCATTCCAGTCAGCCGGACGAATCGTTTGACCGAAGGAAAAGAACAGTCTCCGCTTATGGTACAC
>JBKDRQ010000303.1:0-3359 GCA_046341135.1 Bacteroidota bacterium | reverse complement strand
GTTTTTATTTATGCAATCACAAAAGGTTACAGTAAAGGATTGATAGGAGCCCTTTTTTCTTTAATCGGAAACTTAATGGGGGTTGTTTTAGCAGTTCTTTTTTCAGGCAATCTTTCTGAGTGGCTTCAGGAAGCCGGCAATTATCAAGTTAAATGGCTTCCCGCACTAGTTTTTATTCTTATACTTATTTCTGTAAATCTTGTTGCAAGAATTCTCTCCAGGATTGTTGAATCTGCTGCAGAGCTTGTGATGCTGGGCTGGCTGAATAAACTGGGGGGGATTGTTTTATTTCTTTTCATAGGTGTTCTTATAATGAGCACGATTTTATATGTTACACATATTTTTCTTCCGGCTGCACTTGCTTCATTAAATGAAAGTTATTTTTACAGATTTACAGAGCCCATCATTCCTTCCTTGTTCAACTTAATTGCTGAATACTGGCCTTCTTTTAAGCATGCACTTACCTCCTTAACGAGCTAATTCTTATACGCAGCATTAACATTTTACGCAGGATTAAATTTTCTTATGGCATTTCGTATAAATCAGTTACTTTAGCACACGACACATAAACGGAAGCGTCATCCATGAACTACGAAATCAAGCAGGCAGGTAAATTTCGATATATTGAGGAAGGAAATGGAGAACCATTGGTCCTGTTACATGGCTTATTCGGTGCACTTAGCAATTTCAAAGACCTCATAGAGCATTTTCGTCAGACGCACAAGGTAGTGGTGCCTATGCTTCCTTTGTTTGAGCTGGATTTGTTACATACTTCAGTAAGTGGTCTGGAAAAGTTTGTACACCGTTTTATAGAAAACAACGATTATCAGGGTGTTCATCTTTTAGGAAATTCCTTGGGGGGGCATGTGGCTTTGGTTCATGTATTGAAGCATGCTGCTCGCATTAAATCATTAATTCTTACCGGCAGTTCCGGATTATTCGAGAATGGCATGGGCGACACTTATCCGAAGCGAGGGGATTATGAATATATCCGGAGAAAAACGGAATTGACATTTTTTGATCCTGCAATGGCTACCAAGGAATTAGTTGATGAAGTGTATGATATTGTCAACCAGCGAACTAAATTGATTAAAATTATAGCACTTGCAAAAAGTGCGATCAGAAATAATCTGGGCGACGAGTTAAAAGATATTCAAGTACCTACCTTATTGATTTGGGGTAATAATGATACCATAACGCCTCCGTTTGTTGGAAAAGAGTTTGAGCGGCTGATTCCAAATGCTCAATTACACTTTGTAGATCAGTGCGGTCATGCACCAATGATGGAGCAACCTGCTCATTTTAACAAAATCTTATCTGAGTTTTTAGAAAAACAAAGGCAACTTGTCAGTTCATAGTTTAAAATTTTTTCATGAATTGCGGCTCCATACTTTCACAATCCATCCCCACGCTTCAAATTACTGATTCAGTAAAGAAGGCTAAGGATTGTATGGGTGAATCGGGTTTTGAAGATTTGCCTGTATTGCAGGAGCAAATATTTAGAGGTCTTCTTCATATATCCGACCTGGAAGAACTGAATGATGATTTGCTTTTATCTGAGCTTGCTGATCATTTTACTTATCTTTTTGTATCTGAACAGGATTTTTTTCTTGTTGCATTAAATAAAATGCAGAATGCACATGTTCAGTGTCTGCCAGTTATGGGCATTTCAGGAGAATATGTAGGCGCTATAACCTTAGAGCGTATTGCAGATATTGTTGGCAGATATCTGAGTGCATCAGAACCGGGAGGAATTATTATTCTTCAGATGCCGGCTCATCAGTTCTCTATATCTGAATTAGGCAGAATTGTTGAATCCAATAATGCCAAAATTCTTCATCTTGCAACCTGGACGGATCCTGCAATTGGAGAATTAATGGTTTCCATGAAAGTTAATAAAATTGATATTCAGGATATCCTGGCATCTTTTGAGAGATATGAGTTTGCGGTTTATCAGTATTTCGGAGAAAATTTATCGGAAGACACACTCAAAAATAATTTTGATAATCTGATGCACTATCTCAGATTATAATATCTTCAAGGGAGACCCATATATACGTTTGTATTTATTTTAAAATTTAATGCGATTATACAGCTGTATCTTCTTTCTTTTGTTTGCTCTTTTAAAGGGTGAATGCTTGCTGGCACAACCTTCAGTTATATACAATCAGGCAAAAGAAAAGATTGTTTCATTTGTACAGCAATATGATGCCCAACGCTCTTGGAATTTGAAAAGCATTTCATTTGAAGGGAACCGCGTTACCAAAAATTATATCATCATGAGAGAGATACCTCTCAGAGAGGGGGATCAGATTACAGCAGAAAATCTTCTTGGTATTTTAGAAACTTCCAGGCTCAATTTGCTGAATACGCAACTATTTCTTGAGGTAATACCTTATATTGATAGTGCAACAGATAATGATATTTATTTACGATTTTTATTTAAAGAGCGCTGGTATATTTTCCCTTTACCTTATTTTAACATCATTGATCGTAATCCTAATCAATGGTTGTTTGAACAAAAAGCTGATTTAGACCGTGTGAATTATGGGATAAAGTTTACTTGGGAAAATTTAACAGGTAGGAGAGATCAGGTGCGTTTTAATTTTATTAATGGATACAGAAGACAGTTTGATATATATTATGAAAAACCCTACTCAGGGAAAAAACTAGAGCATGGTTTTTTAATTGGTGCCTCCTATTCCATGTTACGTCAGATGACCTATGGTACTGAAAGACATAAGCAACTTTTTTTTCCTTCAACCACGAGGACTGATATTGATTTTGTGAGTTCTTCCCTTAATGTAGAGCTTGGATATACTTACAGAAGGGGTGTAAAATACAGGCACAGAGTTACGCTGAATTATATTCAGCAAGATATTGCAGATAGTATTAATATGATTATTATCAACAATGGAAATAAAGGCTATCGTCCATATTTTCCGAATAACAGCAATGAATTGTCTTTTGCACAACTTAATTATGATTTCACCTACTTGAATGTTAATAATAACGCTTATCCATGGAAGGGGTTTGCGGGACGGGCAACATTTACTCAAAAAGGACTGGGCTTAGCCTCCATTAATCTTTGGCAATTTTTGTTTAAGGCAGGAAAATACATACCGGTATCTTCAAAAAACTCATTCGCTTTTTTAGGTTTCGGATTACTCAGACTGCCTTTTGATCAGCCCACCATCAACACTTCAGGTTTTGGCTTCGGAGACATGTATATGAGAGGGCTGGAATACTATGTAATTGATGCTGTTGCAGGTGCTATTTATAAATCAACTTTCATAAGAGAGTTATGGAATGTGAATATTCCTACTTTTTTAAGAAAAAGTGATAAATACCGAAAAATA
>JBKDRQ010000302.1:0-2994 GCA_046341135.1 Bacteroidota bacterium | reverse complement strand
TTTTAAAATTTAACCAGACAGCAATGGATTCAAATATCAAAAATCTTCCCCGGGTTGAGAATGTGATGGGGGTCAAAAGCTTTTTTAATTCCTCGCATCAGCTCAATGGCAGCTTCCTGCATTACCACCGGCATAAATCCTTTTTGAATTAAACCGATGCCATGTTCACCGCTGATAGTTCCGCCGAGGCTGTGCACTAAGGCAAAGAGATCTTTCAAAATAATATTCATTCCCTCATTGCCGTAACTGTTGGGTGTACCTTCCTTATGAATGCGTACATGCAGATTACCATCGCCCGCATGTCCGTAACACACTACGTTGAAATCATGTTTCTTCCCCAGTTCTTTTACACCTTTGATCAGGGCCGGTAGTTCCGCTCTGGGTACGACGGTATCTTCTTCAATAGTATAACCTTTAAGTTTTACAGCTTCGGCTGTGCGTCTCCGTAATTTACAGAGTTCTGCTTTTTGCTGTGCATCATCGGCAAAATAAATTTCTCCGATCTCATATTGCGTTAGCAGTTCTCCAATGGCTTCCATCTCTTTCATCAGCACGTCCACATCATTCCCATCTACCTCAATAATGAGATGTGCAGCGGTATCATCCGTTACCGGCACCGCACTGCTGTCTACCATCTTACTTACAATTTGAAGCGCATTGATTTCTACCAGTTCCAGCCCGCTCGGTACAAATCCTGCTCTGAAAATTTCACTCACCGCTTCACCCGCCTGTTCCAGATTTCTGAAGGGCACGAGCATAAGCAGATCATGTTTGGGATGCGGGATTAGGCGCATTACAATTTTAGTTACAATACCCAGTGTTCCTTCGCTGCCTACCATCAGCTGCGTGAGTTTGTAGCCAGTTGCATTTTTCAAAACGTTGGCACCGGTCCAGATGATTTCTCCTGTGGGTAATACCACTTCCAGATTCAGCACATAATCTTTCACTACGCCATATTTCACGGCTTTGGGACCACCGCTGTTTTCAGCAATATTACCTCCAATAAAACAGGATCATCTGCTGCTGGGATCGGGGGGGTAGAATAAACCTACTGCTTTCACTTCATTCATCAGCACTTCTGTAATGACCCCCGGTTCGGTGATCACCTGCAAATTGCGCTGGTCTATTTTTAATATTTCGTTGAGTCGTTCCGTACTTAAAACAATACCGCCTTTCAGGGCAAGTGCGCCGCCGCTTAGTCCGGTGCCGGCACCACGTGGTGTGACGGGGATTTTATGCGTGTTGCATAATTTCATGATGGCACTGATTTCCTCTGGAGTTCGGGGTTTTACGACTACTTCCGGAATAAAGTGCAGATTCTCTGTTTCGTCGTGGGCGTAGATATCGAGGGTTTCCTCATCTGCAAAAACATAAGAGTCGCCTACAATGGAACGAAGTTCTTCAACAAGAACAGTAGTTAGTTTAGAGTAGTCGTTATTCGTTATTCGTCGTTCGTTGTTCGTTGATGGTATCACAATGATTGTCTGAATTTTATGCAAAAATCGGGAAAGGATTCTATGTATAAAAATTATGTGGAGAATCCCGCTTCGCGGGAGTTGTCGGGGTATCGCGGTGTCAGTGTGTCGTTTTGAAAAAGGGGCTAACTTCGGTAAAATGTCCCCCTCCGAATACATCGACTACTATGCTGTCCTCAACCTGCCTCAACATGCCACGGCGGAGGAGGTACGCAGGGCGTACCGAAAAAAAGTAATGGACTGTCATCCGGATCTATTCCCCGATGATCCGGATAAACTTCGTTTATTCGATACCGTTAAAGAAGCCTACGAAACGCTCACACATCCTCAGAGAAAACAAATCTATCTGCAGGAGCGATGGCGCAGAAAGGCGAACGGACAGTCTGTGGAGGGAGCGGTTTTTTCTTCCGTGGAATATCTTAAGCAATGTCTGGCATTGAATCGTCAGTTGGCAGCCACGGATGCCTATCGGATATCAGAACAACAGATTCTTCAGCAATTGAGCCATTTACTTTCCAAAGAAAAAACATCTGCATTGCTGGATTCAAAAGATCCATTACTGGTAAAATCGGTTTTGGGAGCATTGATCCCCTGTGCGCGCATGCTTTCATTTCAGTCTTTCATAAATATATCGGCCATATTCATTCAATTATCCGGTGATGATTTGGAGATGAAACAAAAAACCAACAGACTCATAGCGGAAAAAAAACGCGAACGTCGGCAATCTTTTTTGAGAATTCCTCTGATCCTACTGCTTACATTGATCCTTTGTATGTTGATGTATTGGTTTTCATAACCGACAACTGCGAACAGACAACCTTCTCCTATCTTTGCTTTATGCACTACGTCACTGCTGAAGGGCTCACCAAGAGCTATGGTATCCGGCCGCTTTTTGAATCCATTACTTTTCATATATCTGAAGGAGATAAAATTGCATTGATTGCCCGCAATGGAAGCGGAAAATCTACGCTCTTGAAAATACTCGCCAATAAAGAATATGCCGATGAAGGCACTTGTTTTATTAACAAAGATGTTTTGGTGGTATTGTTCGAGCAGGAAAATAAGTTTATTGAAACGGCTACGGTGCTGGATAATATTTTTCATCATCGGCATCCGGTGATGGATACAATTAAGCAGTACGAAGCATTAGTGAATCATCCCGCAGAAACAGATGATTATCACACGCAACTCAATGAAGCCGTAATGGCGATGGATGAAAAAGATGCGTGGGACTTTGATGCGAAAGTGAAGCAGATTCTTTCCAGGCTTCAGATAAACAATCTCGATCAGCCGGTACAAACCCTTTCGGGTGGACAGAAAAAAAGGGTAGCGTTGGCGCGTACGCTGATTGATATCGGCTTTGAAAATCGTCATGTGTTGCTGATTATGGATGAGCCTACGAACCATCTCGATCTGGAAATGGTGGAATGGCTGGAACAATATTTGAATAAAGAGAATATAACTTTACTAACGGTAAGCCATGACCGATATTTTTTAGATGCCGTTTGTAATGAAATAT
>JBKDRQ010000301.1:0-5211 GCA_046341135.1 Bacteroidota bacterium | reverse complement strand
GCAATATAGTTCCCACTACCTTGTTTGTAAATGGGTAGGTTAGGTGATGAAACACCGTCCAGATCAACAATATTACCATTGTTTAGGAGGAATAATGCTTTTCTGCCGGTAATGGTCGAAGAACCTGCATCGGGAGCTAATCCGGTAGCCGGCTTTCTCACTTCTACCAAAACCCAGTCAACCACATTAGCGGGGATAGATCCTACACTCTCTGTTCCTGCATAATTAAACGGAGCTGTATTGAAGGGTTGATTCAGAGGGATGATTCCGGCTGTATTGAGCGTTGTATTCATCAAACCGGTACTACTATTCCATGCTCCACGCAAAAATGCCTTTGTTGTAACTGAGTAGAAGGGGTCTGCCAGTTTCCACTCCTGTAAGAGTGTATCTGCAGGAATGCCGGAAGATAATACGAAGTCATTGGCAGCATCTCTGGTGATATTGTTGGCTCGGCCGGTCCACTCTGTACCGTTTAATTTCCAGGGAATGAGGTTGGCTTCCACATTGGTATTCAGATCACCTGCTGTATAGGGGAATTTTACATCAGCAGTAAATCCAGTCCCGCCGGTATATGCAAATTGAAAGGATCTTTTTAATTCGCGCTCAGTCTGGGAGGGGTCGCCACCTTCACTGTTTGGAATCATATTAATAGTAATGTCCGTTGGTGCAGTTCCTCCGCTTGTAGCGAGAGTCATATTGGACTGATTGAAAATAACGGATGATCCGTTTGCCCAGCCGGTTCTTCTCACTCTGCCGATAATTTCTCTTCCGGCAGTAATATTGTACACTGCAGCAACTGGAGATGAAAGAACAAATACAGTGGCAGATGGATTGGTTGTAAAGATACCTTGCGTATAGTCCAGTCTGTTAGTTACAGTTGTATTTGATCCTAGTGTTACTTTGATCCCGGCAGCCTTGTTGATGGTGAGATTGGTGATAGAGGCTGTGCCAGGATTTAAAAGAGAGGCAGCGCCTCCGGTAAAAATCAGGGAGTCGTCGGAGGTTGTTGTATTGTATGTAGCACTGTTTGTAAAATTGGCTTGCACTTCTATTCTTCCGTTGTTGGTGATTGTGCCGCCATTTACATTTTGCACATCACCTTGAGAAAAGAGTAGTCCACCGGTCGTAACAGTAATTGTAGCACCGTCGTTATAGATTTGTGCTCGCACGGGAAGTGCAAAAAGGATGATAGCCCCCCATAAACAGTTAGTCAACTTCATAAGAAATAATTTGGATTAAAAATAAGAAATTATAACAAATAACGTCTTTTAGAAAAAAATCTTCAAAAAAAATTACATTCGTTCATAAATTTCATCTGTATGTTTAAGAAAATAATACTAACTGCTTTTTTTTACTGCCTATCTTTCTATCTTTTTGCCCAAAAAGATTCATTACTTAACCATCATCTGAAAGTGTATCGCAATGCTTTAAAGTATAATGATCCCACTATGGCGATGAGCGCACTCCACGGGGTGATTGCCATCGACAGCAATTCTGTGTATAAAGACACTTTGTCGATGCTCTATTTTGCACGTAAATCCTATTATAGTGCGCTGGTGCTGGCCGAAGAAGTGGTGCGTAAAGACCAAAGCAAGCTCGAGGCTTTTGGCCGTGCGGCAGAATGTTATCAGATGCTGGGTGAATTTAAAACGGCCATTCAGTATTACGAGCAGATCAGCGCTATTACGAAGAATCCCTACTATTATTACCAGTTGGCAGTATCGCAATACAGCTTAAAAAGGATGGGCGAGAGCGAGGAAAACTGCAAAAAGGTTATGACAGATACCATTTCCGCAAAAATCGGTGTTGCCTTTATGAACAGCGACGGATCTGAGCAGGCCGTTCCGGTTCATACAGCTGCAAAAAACCTTTTGGGGGTAATACAGATGGATGCCAAAAATTATGCGGAGGCGGCACGATTATTTAAAGAAGCGCTGACCCTATTCCCGCAATTCGCCGGCGCCTCCGAAAATCTGAAAGCAGCAGAGGGTGCTGTTGTGAAAGAGAAGAAGAAGTAGAAGAAGTTGTAAGTTGTAGGTTATTGGTTATTGGTTGTAGGGTAACATTCAACCTACAACACACAACCGACAACTTTTTATGTTTTGAATTTTGACTTAAATTTTTCATCCAAACTTTTCGATCGTCTGCTTCATCTCAAAAATGATCTCATCCAGACAAAGATTGCCAATACTTCCTTCATGGGTATGTTGTAAAGCATTACGCGTGAAAGTAAATTTTCCTTTCTGAATACTGTTGCCTACTTCACGGTAGGCATCTCTGAAAGGTACTCCGTTATTAACAAGTTTATTGACAGCCTCCACACTAAACAACAAATCAAATTTAGGATCATCTAATATTTTGTCTTTGATTTCCATTACCTCAATGGCTTTGGTTAATATATTAAGACATGATTTTATTTCATGTATAGCAGGAAACAGAATTTCTTTGGTCAGTTGTACATCACGATGATATCCCGAGGGAAGATTATTTAATAGTAATGCAAGTTCATTAGGGATGGACTGCAGACGATTGCCTTTTGCTCTTATCAGCTCAAAAACATCAGGATTTTTTTTATGCGGCATTAAACTGCTGCCCGTTGTCCATTCATCAGGTAAACGGATAAATCCAAACTGTTCATTCATATATAAACAACAAGCCATACTGAAGCGACTGATCGTTGCTCCAATAGCGGCTAATGCCATACCGACAAATCTTTCCGTTTTACCCCGACTCATCTGTGCATAAATGCTATTCCAGTGCAATGTTCGGAAGCCCATTAGTTCGGTTGTTCTTTTCCTGTTTAAGGGGAAGGATGAACCATAACCTGCGCCGCTGCCAAGAGGATTTTTATTGGCCATCTGGTATACACTACTTAATAATTCAAGATCATCAATCAATGCTTCGGCATAGGCGCTCAGCCATAATCCGGCTGAAGATGGCATGGCGGCCTGCAGATGGGTGTAGCCGGGTATCAGTTTATGCTGATTAACTTCACTCTTGTTGATAAGCATATTAAAAAGCTCAATCACTAATTCCTTTATTTCAAGTATATTTTCTTTTAAGAATAGTTTGATGTCGGTTGCCACCTGATCATTCCTGCTTCTTCCGGTATGAATTTTTTTTCCTGCTTCTCCGATTGTTTCTGTAAGCATTTTCTCTACTTGCGAATGCACATCTTCTATGCCATCTTCAATGTTGAACTGCCCTTCATTAATCATTTTTAATATTGACTGTAATCCATCTACAGCCTGCATCACTTCTTCTTTTGTCATGATTCCCACATCTCCCAGCATAGTTACATGCGCTATGGAGCCCAATACATCATGTTTGGCTAATAACAAATCAAACTCTTTATCTCTGCCTACGGTAAATGATTCTACCAGCGTTGCTGTACTTGTGTTGTCTTTTTGCCAGAGTTTCATGATGAATATTTTAAAAGTCAAAGGTCAAAATTCTAAACCTAAAAGTTTTATGTTTCTGTCCCGAAATGCTTCGAGATATTGTCAGGTTGTCATTATTGTCGCGGTTGTCAATGATTCCTAGTAAATAGTTTTATTAAGTTAATGTACATATCAATTCCTTGCCTGATTTCCTCTATGTAAATAAATTCATCAGCGGTATGGCTTCTCGCGCTATCGCCGGGGCCTATCTTCAATGCCGGGAAAGGCATTAGCGCTTTATCACTTGTGGTTGGTGAGCCATAATAATTTCTGCCTAATGAGATGCCTGCTTGTACCAGCGGATGTTGAAGCGGAATACTAGTAGATCGCAAGCGCATGCTTCGGGGTGTAACTTCGCTGATCAAATTATTTTCTAACTCAGATATGATCTCTTCAAAGCTGTATAATTCATTACATCTTACATCAATTACAAACTTACAGGATGCCGGCACCACATTGTGTTGTTTGTTGTCGGTTTCGATGATTGTAACCGACATGGTGCTCTCTCCCAATAGTTCACTCACTTTATCGAATCGATAGGATTGAATCCACTCTATATCTTTGATGGCTTTATACAAAGCATTATCCCCTTCTTTTCTCGCTGCGTGTCCCGCCACGCCTTTAGCTTCACAGTCTACTACCATTAATCCTCGCTCTGCTACAGCCATTTGCATCTGTGTGGGTTCCCCTACAATCGCCACTTCAATATTGTGTACTAATGATAAAGCCAATTCAATTCCGTTTTTACCGCTGATCTCTTCTTCGGCAGAGGCAATGAAAATGATATTAAAGGCAAGATCCTGCACTTCATAAAAGTGAAGAAATGTCGCCATGAGTGAAACCAGACACCCTCCCGCATCATTGCTTCCCAATCCAAATAATTTTCCTTCTTCTATGAATGGCGTAAACGGGTCTTTTGTATAATTCTTATTAGGGCTTACTGTATCATGATGTGAATTCAGCAGCAACGATTTTTTTTCGTGTGAAAAATATTTATTGCGTGCGATAATATTATTACCAATCCTTTCTGTGGGAATTTTTCTGTTACTCAGCCATTGGTTCAATAACTCCGCTGTACAATCCTCTTCCTTGCTGAAAGAAGGAATTGCAATCAATGCTTTAAGCAATTCAATTGCTTCCTGAGTATAAGTATCAGACAACATCATTGCTGCTTTTTTTTATGGTTGTCCCGCCTGCCCCACTTAATAATCTACCTAACTCCATAGCATTTCCAATCACCACTGCTTTTACGCCGGCCTCTACTGTAGCAAGCGCATTGGTTAGTTTCGGTATCATACCATCGGCAATGATGGGTTCTCCTTTTTTATTTTTTTCTTTCAATAGCGCAGTGTAAAGCTCAGGGGTAATTGCAGGTATTACTGATTTATCATCCTCAACATCCATTAAAACTCCATTCTTTTCAAAGCAGTAAATCAGCTTAACGGAATTAGTGTTACTCATACCAATAGCCACTTCTTTAGCTATTGTATCGGCATTGGTATTAAGCAACTGCCCTTCTCCGTCATGTGTTATCGGAGCAATGACGATAGCATCAAAATTTCTTAGCAAATCATGAATTGTTTGAGAAGATACATGATCAATATCGCCTACATAGCCATAATCAATTCCTGAAGCTGTTACTGAACGCTTATGTGCCAGAATGATATTTGCATCTGCACCGGAAAGTCCGAGGACATTACATTGCAACGATTGAAGTTTTGCGGATATTTTTTTGTTGATCAGCCCTGCATACACCATCGTTACAATATCC
>JBKDRQ010000300.1:0-3426 GCA_046341135.1 Bacteroidota bacterium | reverse complement strand
CCGGATTCTGATCTGCCACAAGTATCAGCGCTGATTGTTTTTTAAAATGTTCTTCTACTTTGTTCTTAAAATCTTTTGCAGGAATCAATATCGTGCCAAATCTTTTTCGCATGTCGAAAAAGATTTTATCCATTGATTTGTTGGTTAATGGCATATACACACCCAAGAAAGGAATTTTACATACCGATGAAACACCTAAGTTCGCAAGTTCCCAATTGAAAAAATGACCTGATATAACCTGAATACTCTTTTCTTTACCCGTCCATTCATTAATAACTTCTATATTCCCGGAAAATCTTTTTCTGACTTCTTCCTCAGACCATGAAAACATTTTAATTATTTCAAGAAAAGTATCAGATAGATTACGGTAAAACTGTTTCATGATCTTTTCTCTTTCTGCTGCTGATTTTTCAGGAAATGCTATTGCTAGGTTTGTACGTACAACATTTTTCCGGTACCGTACTACATAAAATAGAATTACAAAAACAAGATCGGCAATAACATAAAGTACGCGAATAGGAAGAAGGGATATCAGTTTAATAAATCCGTAAATCAGATAATACATAGTGCAAAAGTACAATGAAACGTCTATTCATTTAAGAAGGATGCATTTTAAGAATGCATCCTTCTGCATCCATCTGAGGTGATGTCAATTTTCCTCTCTTTATATAGTCGTCCGATAGCTATCTTAAAAGCTTTTTTGCTGATGCCGAAGACTTCATAAATCAGCTCCGGGTCTGTTTTGTCATTATATTTCATAAATCATCCCTCTGATTGTAAGAAGTATATAATCTTTTCCTCATCTGTATTCGTTCGCATAAAACCAGGACTTCCCAAACGTAGATCAATCGTATTATTGGACCGGATTTTAACAATGTAACCTTCAAGTTTATCTCCGATATTAAGTGGCTGATATACTTCATTAAAATGAAGCATGCCGGTATGAAGATGGTTAATGATCAATACATAGCCAATATCTGATTTTCGGTAAACCGTCAGATGTACCTGATCTTTTTCTTTTACTGTCAAATGCTCATTATTTAATATATGATCAAAGTACTGTGTTCCCATTAGCCGACCGGTTTTTGGATCGATCGTAACATACACCAAATAATGCCCTCCTTTTCGGAAGGGGGAACGCATTGCAGAACGAGGCACAAAGAGATCTTTTGGTAATCCCCAGTGCATAAAGGCGCCAAATTTACTTACGTCGGCTACTTCTAAAAGAATAATCTCTCCGCAAACAGCCTGCGGTTTTTCTGTAGTGGCAATTAATCTGTCTTCGGAGTCGTGATATACAAATACAGTTAGTATATCTCCTTCCTTCGTTCCCTTGGGAATATATCTTGACGGCAATAAAATTCCTTTATCTCCGTCGTCCAGATAAGCGCCTGCCTCCTTGAGGCGCAGTACCGGCAGATTGTGATATTTCCCTGCTTGAATGTTCATCATTATTACACCGAAGGTAACGTAATCTCTTCTTGTGTTTTATTGATTAAGCAATGAAATTTTTCTTTTTCCCCATTTCTGTTCATCCCGTTTGCCTTTAGTAATTTCGTTGCATGGCTGATTATTTACAGGGATTAAACGACAGACAAAAAGAAGCGGTTCAGCATATAGACGGACCACTTATGATTATTGCCGGAGCAGGCAGCGGCAAAACAAAAGTGCTCACCACACGCATTGCCCATCTGCTGGCACAAGGAGTAGATGCTTTCCATATTCTGGCTCTTACCTTCACTAATAAGGCCGCTAAAGAAATGAAGGAGCGTATAGAGCATATCCTTCATAATGGCGAAACAAGAAATTTATATATAGGTACTTTTCACAGTGTTTTTGCCCGCATACTAAGGGCAGAAGCTGAACAGATAGGCTATCCCAACAATTTCACTATTTATGATACAGATGATGCGAAAAGTATCATCAAGTCAATTGTCAACGAATTAAATCTAGACGACAAACATTATAAGCCTGCCACCGTCTATAATAGAATTTCCAGTGCTAAAAATGCACTCATCACCGCCGAAGAGTATAAGAACGATTGGCAGTTACAACAGGAAGATATGCGCGCTAACAGACCAGCTATCTCCCAAATTTTTGATGCGTATGCCAAACGCTGTTTCAAGAATGGTGCTATGGATTTTGACGATCTGCTGCTCAAATTTTATCAATTGCTCACCAATGTTCCTGCGGCATTGAGTAAATATCAGCGAAAGTTCAAATACATTTTGATTGATGAGTATCAGGATACCAACCCGGCGCAGTATGAAATCATTAAGTTACTGGGCGCTATGCATGAAAATGTTTGTGTAGTAGGAGATGATGCGCAAAGTATTTATAGTTTTCGCGGAGCTACCATAGAAAATATTCTTTTATTTCAACGGGAATATGATAATGTTAAAGTCGTAAAGCTGGAACAGAATTACAGAAGCACAAGCAATATATTGCATGCAGCCAATCAGGTAATTGCACAGAATAAAGGACAGATTGAAAAAACGCTTTTCACTGAAAATGGCGAGGGTGAAAAAATTAAGTTGGTGCGTACGCTTACCGATAATGATGAAGGTAAATATATTGCGGATACGATTCAGGAGCAGAAATTGCGCAATCATTATCTGAATAAAGATTTTGCTATTCTTTACAGAACTAATGCGCAAAGTCGTGCTATGGAGGAAAATCTGCGCAGAATGGGAATTCCCTACATGATATATGGGGGTATTAGTTTTTATCAAAGGAAAGAGATTAAAGATTTTCTTGCCTACCTGCGTCTGATTGTTAACCCCCGAGATGAAGAGGCGCTTAAGCGTATTATTAATTATCCTGTTCGGGGTATTGGTAAAACAACAATCGATAAATGTGTATTGCTTGCCAATGAAAGGAATATTAGTATGTGGGAGGTATTGTTGCAGGCACAGCAATTTGGTTTCAGGGCAGGAACGCTTGAGGCGATTGATCAGTTTGTAACGATGATACGCAGTTTTTCCAGTATGCTCAAAAAGCATAATGCGTATGAGGTGGCTGTTCATGTGGGCAAGCAAACCAATATTGTAAAAGAACTTTTTAATGATAAAAGCACAGAAGGTTTACAGCGGTATGAAAACATACAGGAATTGCTGAACTCTATTAAAGAGTGGGTGGATGATACAGACAACAGAAGGCAAATAGATGAAGACGGTGTGCTGATTGAAAAGAATCCTGTTGTTATGGATGAGCTTCCTGCGCAGACTTCTTTGTTTGATGTCAATACATCAGAAGAAGGATCTAATGCCGGAAAAAATGCCATTTCTCTGGGTGCTTATTTGCAACAAATTACTTTACTCACAGATGCTGATGATAAAGACCCTGACAGCGATAGTGTTAAATTAATGACGATACATGCTGCCAAAGGTCTGGAGTTTGAGTGTGTATTTGCTGCCGGATTAGAAG
>JBKDRQ010000299.1:0-4724 GCA_046341135.1 Bacteroidota bacterium | reverse complement strand
GTACTGACATAATGCAAACTGCTGAATGGTAATGAGGGGCAATACGATCCGCTCTCTCATCTGAACGGAAAGTGCATCAACGGGATAATCTTCCATCAGATCTTTCTTGCCGCTCAGCTTGAGTACATATTTTTTAGTGAGTTCATATTCATCATAAATCATCTTCCATATCTCACCATATACCGGATGATCAGACAAGTATTCTGTCAGTGGAAAATAACATTTCTTCATAGCCATTTCGCAGTTATCTACCAGTGTCTTTATGAATAATGATTGCTTATATAGTTGTTGAACGGCCGGAAATTTACCTGCTGCCTCCATTTGCTGAAGTGCAGTTCCTAATCCGTAATAACCGGTTACATTTTGCTTCAGCTGACTCCAGGCGCCTACATAAGGAATAGCACGCAGATCTTTTAATTCCAGTCGGGTAGAAGCACCACGCTTGGTAGGTCGGCTGGCAATATTAGTATCACTGTAAAAACGCAGCGGACTTGTTTCTACTAAATATTGCATGAAATAAGGATGCTCTTTTAATGCGATATAGGCATCATAACTTTTTTCTGACAATTCCTGAATCAAACTTTCTTCTGTTTCACTGAATTCTTTTTTGCTGCTCTCAAATAAATCATTGCTGAGTCCGGCATTCAGCAGCTGCTCCATGTTGAATTGTGCCGCATCAGTCGTGCCGAAATTTGAACTAACGGTTTGTCCCTGTACGGTCAGCTGTATTTCTTTATTCGAAATATTTTTACCCATCGAGGCATAGAACTTATGCGTTTTTCCACCGCCTCTCGCAGGAGGACCGCCTCTTCCATCAAAGAAAATAACATCCACTTCATATTGTCTGGATAACTGCGTTAAGGCTTCCTTCGCTTTGTAGATACTCCAGTTGGCCATCAGATAACCGCCATCTTTCGTGCCATCACTGAAGCCCAGCATGATGGTTTGTTGTTTATTTCGTCTCTTCAAATGTGCTGCATAAATCGGATGCTCATATAATTTCTTCATGATATCTCCGGCATGCTTCAAATCGTCAATGGTCTCAAATAAGGGAACGATATCTACATTCAAATCATTCAGCTCCCAACCAGAAATCACGAATAGCTGCAAGACTTCCAGTACTTCTTCTGCACTATGACACTGACTGATGATGTAGCGGTGACAACCATATTCTCCATTCATTTGCTGAATGCTACGAATGGCTTTCATAGTTTCTATGGTATCTTTTACAATGGATTCATCTCCGATTAATTCATCATTGATTTTGAAATCAGGCAGTAGTTCCATTTTCAGATTTTCATCTTTGCTCTTCAGTGCCTGCAATACTTTGTGGTGCATACTGCTGTCCTGCCGTACATCCAGTGAGGCGAAATGCAAGCCAAAAAGTTGTACTCTTCCAATCAATACTTCTACCTGCTGTACAAATAATCCGTTGTGCTGATAGATAAGAATATTTCTGATTTCATTCAGCGACTCCAGTATTTCCTCTTGCGTTAATGAAGTGGTATATCCCGGAATGAATATGTTGTCGTATAATTTTTGTTCCAGCGCAGCCAGCAGATGATCTACTTCTTTAAAGGTGAGTCTGCGTTTTAACTTGCGTACATCGAGATAATAACATTTGATGATAGACCCTCTGAGCGCAGCCGCTACCTTTAAAGTAGTTTCTGTCGTAACAAAAGGATTGCCGTCTCGGTCGCCTCCTGGCCAGAAGCCCATTCTGATCATGGGGCGGGTACTCAATGGATCCAGATCCAATGCATTTTTGATGGATGCATAAATTTTCCCGGCAGCCGCATAGAATACATTCTCTAGATACCAGATCAAACTTACGGCTTCATCAAAAGGTGTCGGCTTCTGCCTTTTTAAAAAAGGTGTTTTACCCAACTGCTGCAGATAGGTATTGATTTGTGCGGTATTATTTTCCGCTAATGCTTTTGATAAATCATTGATAATGCCCAATACAGACCCCGGATAAAACTGCGTGGGATGTGCTGTGAGCACCAAACGAATTTCATAATCATCGAGTTTCTCTCTTAATTCTTTTTCTTTCCCCGAACTCTCTGCTTCATTAATCAGTTGCTTCATCGTGCCGGTTCCCTGCATATCATTCACTTCTCTGAAAGCAGCATCTTCCAGTGCATCGAATAATACAATTTGTCTTTCTGCATATTGTACAAAGCGAAACAGTAGATCCAGTTGCTCCTGTTCTGTCGGATAGCTGGTATGTCTTTTGAAAAAATCTTCCAGAATTTCTGCCGGACTCATTTTCTTCCTGAAACCATCTTCGCAGTTGGTAAGCAAAAGGGATAATAAAATACCTGTTCGTTCAATCCGATGAAAGGGGAGTGCGGTGAACAGACTATTATAGAGCTGGAATTTGAGCCCTACCTGATTTTTAAACTGCTGCAAAGCGGTTGCATTCGAATGCGACATAATTTTCAATTTTTAAAGCAGGCAACCGAGGGTTTGAATATTAGGATAACCTAACACTTCTGCTACGAAGTTACACAATACTATATTTACAAATGTTTGTGTGAAATTTAATTTTAAGTCAAAGGTTAAAAGCAATGCTGTCCGGCGAAAAACTGAAATGTGAAGACTTCCACATCATGAATCAGCCCTTTTGATGTTTAATTATTTCACGCAAAGCTGCAAAGAGGCAAAGACCGCAAAGATTTCCTTTTATAGGGGAAATGTGTGGCGCTGGCAAGGCAGAACGCGTGGAGCGAGATTTAACTTACAACTGTAAACTTAAAAGTTAAAACTGGAACTCCAATAGCCAACTTTTAAGTTTTCACTTTTAACTTTTTCCAGACAAAGAAAGTAACAATAAAACTTTACGGAGGAAGTAACACTTTGGCACAGGTCAGGAGACCTGCGCCAGTAATAATTTTTAAACATTCCCCGGACAGCAATACTTTCAACTTTTTACTTTTTTCTTACTACATAAAACTTCATCCTCCCTCTGTTTTGCGCTACAGCAACTGCCGTAGTGTTACCGTAAGGAAAATGCACCATGTAGCGGGCATGCCCGGGAACAAAAAATCCGCTTTCAGCTATGCTTAATGGATGGAAGGATTGGGATGCATTTCCTTTTAGTAAAAGGCCATTCATGGCGTCGTAGCGACCTATATAGGGATGCATGCAAAAATCATTTCCGGCAAGGAGAATATCTGTATGTTTATCCTTGTTAAAGTCTTCCATGATGATAGTATTGACGGGTGCCCATTGTGCCTGTACAGGAAAGGGATGAAATACAAATTCATGCTGCCCTTTGTTTTCTATCCAGCCGGAGCGGAATTCCTTTGCTTTTAATTGCACAGTAGGTTTATTGGGAAAAACGTTAAGCAAACCGGCAAGATCAGTTTTGGCAAACTTATTGTAAATATCAAATTGCTTTTTCATAGAGGGGATTTCTTCTGCAATCTGATCGCGGTAGGCAACCGGATATTCTTTTTTATTGCCATGTAATTTTTCCGGTTTCCACATACCCATAATTAAATCCCAGCGCTTATTGCCATCCAGATCTCCGGCATAAGCACTCACTGGATTTTTTTCGTTCACCTGATATATACCATTGGTGCCGTAATTACCTGCCGCATAATCCATATCGCCATCATTATCAATGTCTGCCTGTGCCAGACAAGTCCACCATCCGGTTAAAGAAGAAAGAGGCGTGTTGATTTCAGTAAACCGACCCTTTTCATTGGCAAAAAGACGAATCCCCATCCATTCGCCAGTAATGATCATGTCTTTATCTTTATCATTATCAAAATCCGTCCATAACATATCGGTAATTAAACCGATTTCTTTTAAGCCCGGTGCAATATTTGCTGTTACATCGGTAAACTTTATCAAGCCTTGCTTGCTGTCGTTGCGTAGAATATAGCCACTCACCGGCTTAGGATATTGTCCGGGTATGCCTCTTTCTCCGATAAATAAATCTTCGTCTCCATCCTGATCAAAGTCAGCTGCTTTTGCAGTAGTTTTTGATGTAAGAAAGGAAGGCGTGGCGGTAGTATCGGTTCTGAAATTTCCTTTTCCGTCATTGATATACAAACGATCTTTCAGAGGCATGTTGTTGTCAGGCAGATTAAAGGCACTGGTGGTAATCAGAATATCCAGATCCTTGTCTTTGTCTGCATCAAATACACAAATGGCACCGTCATCGGCTACTTGATTAAAGTCGGCATTGACGAAAGGTGCAGGAATAAATTTTTGATCTGAGTTTTGCCGATATATCATGGCGGGGTTGGGCGTAGAACCTCCAATGATGATATCATTCAATTGATCTCCGTTTACATCACCGTACGCGAGTACGGGTCCGAACTGCGATAATTTATGGGGAAGCTGTCGTTGAAAATTAAAGTCAGGATAATCTGTTTCATCATGTATGAAGTTGATGCCGGCCATTGTGCTTTTATTGGTAAACCAGGGTGCGTTTGTAAGTGTTGCACTTCCCGGAGTGTAAGGACTTGCATTGGCCGACTGACTTAAATAATGTGTTTCGTTAATGTTGAGATTTGTAAGTTTTTCAGTTTTATGATTCGGCCATATAATTATTACTGAGTCAATTGACGTGGCAGTATCTAATCCGAAATGAAGCATAGGCTCCATGCTGCTCATATAGCCGTGATAGGGTGTGTGTTCCGCCATTTGCATTTGATCTCCGTAAAATATTTTGATTGTGCTTCCGATGCCTTGTATGTTGGATGTATCAC
>JBKDRQ010000298.1:0-5669 GCA_046341135.1 Bacteroidota bacterium | reverse complement strand
CATCGGCACGTGAAATATTTACGGCAAATCCTTATCTTATTAAATCGATCAGTACGGAATCAGCTTCAAGAGGTCAAATCTATCAAAGGGTTCCTGACGGAGGTGTTTGGGCAAGCGCAGGCACCCCCTCCATTAACCATCAGGTGAATGGACCAAATGCCAACTGTAACGGCGGCACCTGCTATACGCCATCCTCAACAGGTGGCACCTGCGACGGCTCTGCAACTGTTACTGTAAACGGTGGATCAGGTGATTACTCTTATGCCTGGACTAAAGATGGAAATTCTGCTGGGAATACACAAACTATTACAGCGCTATGTCCAGGAGAATACTGTGTTGTGGTTACAGATAATGTCTATACAGGTTGCACTTCTGATCCTGTTTGCGTTACCATCGAAGACAAATCTGTGAAAATAAATCCTGAATTTGATGCGTTAGGGCAGGCCTGTCAGAATGCAGTTATTACCCTTCCCATATTGCCTTCACCTTCAAAGAATGGCATTACAGGAACATGGGATCCTGTATCTTTATCTACAAGCATTGCAGGAAATATTCCTTACAAGTTTACTCCCAATGACCCTGCACAATGTGCAAAAGACACCACTTTAATCTTTAAGGTAATTCCATTGCCCGTTGTAGGCACCACTACTAATAGTACCATTTATCATAATGCTGTATATCCAGGCAACATATTGGGAGTGCAGCCTGCAGGAAGTACGGTTAGCTGGACAAATAACAATACTACTATCGGACTGGCTGCGTCAGGTACAGGTAATATCCCGGCATTTACGGCTATCAACATTGGCACTGAACCACAAGTTGCAACGATTACCGTTAAATCTGTAAATGAGGGTTGTCCGGGAACAGACAATACCTTCACCATTACCGTATTGCCTTTAAACAGAGATGTTTTTGTGCCTAACGTATTTACGCCAAATGGAGATGCCAAAAACGATCTGCTGATGGTATATGGCAACTACATCTCTAAACTTGAAATGCGCATATTCAACCAGTGGGGACAGCTTATTAAAGTCATCAATAATCCAAATGTTGGTTGGGATGGCAAGCATGATGGCAAGCCACAACCAGTGGGGGTTTATGTATATACTTTAAGAGCTACTTTAGCCGATGGCACTGAAGTCAACAAAAAAGGATCAATTACTTTAGTAAGATAAAAACTGATATATGATATTAAAACGTATTGGTATTGTTTTCAGCGTAATCACTGTCTTTATTCTGAAATCAAATGCACAGGTTGACCCGCATTTCACACAGTACTATATTTATCCCTTATACGTGAATCCCGCCATGACGGGAGGTAGTGATGGCGATTATCGGGTTTCCGGCATCTTCCGCAATCAATGGGGAACCATTAGCAATCCCTTTCGTACGGTAGGTGTTTCTTTTGATAAGCGTACGGAGAAAAATATTGCCTGGGGGGTAAATCTGCTTAATCAGTCTGCTGGTGACGGAGGGTTTAATTATCTCAATGCCTATGGTTCTGCAGCTTATCAGGGAGTAAAATTCGGCAAGAATGATAACCATCGTATCGTTTTTGCCATTCAGGCAGGAATTATCAACCGACGTATTGATAAAACAAAGTTTAAGACGGGAGAGCAATGGAATCCTATAACTGGATACAACGCATCTCTTGCTACTGGAGAAGAAGGACTCATGGCTACCCAATCTACCGTGCTGGATATTGGTGCCGGTGCTTTATATTATGACGCTTCTCCGGATAAAAAAGCGAATCTTTTTGCCGGGGTTTCGGCCTTTCATCTCAACAGGCCTAAGGATGCATTTATCTCAAATGGCAATGTAGAGCTTGAAGCTATTCCGCTCAGGTATCTTGCACATGGTGGCGTGTCATTTAATTTATCCAATAAAACGAGGGTTGTGCCTAATGCCATTTATATGGTACAGGGAACTGCCAGAGAAGTGGTGCTGGGTACTTACGTTCAGCTAAATGTAAATCCTGAAACTGATTTCATGGTAGGTGGTTATTATCGTTTGGACGATGCATTTGCTCCATTTGTGGGAGTAGACTGGAAAGAGTTTTTGTTTGGGGTAAGTTATGATGTTAATGCCTCTAAACTCGGCGCATGGAACAGAAATGTAAATGCATTCGAGCTCAGTTTAACTTACCGAAAAAGAAAACCTGGACAATCCATTTATGAGTATATCCGCTGTCCCAGATTATAAATTTTCATCTTAAATAAGCGATAAGTTTTTTCAAAATATTAATATGTGCAATATGCTTCAGAATTTTAGTAAGTTTTTAGGTCTGTCAACCTTCTTGATGCTTATGTCTATCCAGCTATTTTCTCAGGGAGACAAAAGAGTTTTGGCTGAGGCTGATAAGTTTTATCAATACGGAGATTATTTTACTGCTGCCAAATTATATGAGCAATATTTAAATCCTGCTCCGGGCCAAAAAAACAAAAATGGTTTGCCTGTTTACAGAAGATTAGGTCAGTCAAAGTCAAAGAAGGATAAGAAATCTACCACCAAAGCAGATGTGTTGTACAAGTTGGCAAATGCTTATCGCCTTTCCTATTATTATCCTCAGGCTGCATCACAGTATAAGGCATGTTACACTGAAGAGCCAGCAAAATATGGAGATAGCTACTATTGGTATGCTGTTTGTATGAGAAGTGTTGGAAATTATGCAGAAGCAAGAACAGCCTTAAATCAATTTTTGCAGACTTATGCTTCTAAAAGCCCGTTAAAAACTGATGCAGAAGCTGAATCGCAAACATTAGACTTCATTGAACAACAATTAAAGAGACCAGATACGGTTCTGTATGTAGTAAATAAAGCAGATCAGATTATCGGAGTGGAAAAAGGAGTGTATGCGGCTGCGGGTGGAGCAGATGCTGGTATAATTATAACGAGTACTTTCAAGGATACACTTGTAAAGAAAAATAAAAATCCGTATCGTAATCGTTTGTTTGCTGCTGCTAAAGCAAGTGATCAAACGATTCAAAGCATCGAACTGTTGCCTATTAGTGACTTAGATAAAGAGGCTAATCAAGGAACAGCTGCTTTGCATCCTAATGGGAACCTACTTTATTTTACTGAATGGACTAAAACCAAAGATAAATCTATAGCTTCTATTGTGGTGTCAACTAAAAAAGATGGTAAATGGCAGAAGCCCGTGAAGCTTAATATTGTCAATGCTGATGGATCGAACAGTAAACAGCCTGCTGTTTCCGGTGATGGCAATACGCTCTATTTTGCTTCAGATCGTACTGGAGGTTTGGGCGGATACGATTTGTATTCTGTTGCCTTGGATCAAAATGGACTACCTGTGAATCAGGTATCAAATCTTGGTAAAGAAGTGAATACACCCGGAGAAGAACAGGCGCCTTATTATCATTCCACTGAAAACGTATTGCTTTTCTCAACCAATAAGCGTCCAGGTATGGGAGGATTTGATTTGTTTATGACAAAATACAATGGTGCAGAATGGTCAGCGCCCATCAACTTAGGGTATCCGGTTAACTCTACAAGAGATGATATTTACTTTTATACTTCCGGTAAAGATTTATACAAGAATGCATATTTAAGTTCAGACAGAGGCTCAAATTGTTGCCTTGAAACCTATTATCTTGATAAGTTACCTAAGAAGAGAAGAATTATTGGTCAATTATTAACCTGTAATTCATCTGAACCTATGCCTGATGCTGATGTTGAGCTGAATGCAGGATCCGGGAATAAATTACGTACGGACGATCAAGGTAAGTTTAGCTACGAATTGAAAGAAGGCGAGCTACCTCCCAATGAAATTGTATTTTCCAAAGATTCATTTATAGCTAAGACTACCAACTATAAAGTAATTGAAACGAATGAGCAGGATCCGCTCACGAATATTTGGGTGCACGAAACCATTTGTCTTGACAAAGTGGAAATCATTAAACCTGAAAACATTTCCCCTGTATATTTTGATTTTGATAAGTCGTTAATTAGAAAAGATGATAAAATATTGTTAGATTCTGTGTATGATATACTTTATCATAATCCAACATATACCATCAAAGTGGATGCGCATACAGATTCAAAAGGTAGCGATGTTTATAATGTTAAGTTAAGTCAAAGAAGAGCCAAAGCGGTAGTGGATTATCTTATTAGAAAAGGAGTTGCTGAAGTTAGAATTACTAGAGAAGCCTTTGGCAAGTCTGATCCTGCTGAAAATGACATGCCCAATGGTGTTTATGATCCTGCAGCAGCCCAGAAGAACAGAAGAGCACTTATTCATATAACAAAGCCGTAACATCATTTTCTTAATATTCAACCGGAGTATGTTTTTATGCTCCGGTTTTTTTATTAACTTTAAGAAGCTTAATAAATATTTTATTCATCCTTCTCTTTGTAAATGAAAAATTATTTTTCTGATATTCCTTCCGAAGTCCGCATTTTTTTATTTAGAGCCCTGTCGTTATTTATTATTTGGAAGACGATATATATTCTTGTATTAATTCCCAATCAGGTGCCCGATGCGCCTTTGGTAAGATGGCTGGGTGATGGTACAGCAGTCATGATGAACATTATGTATCAGACGGATTCTTTTTATGCGGTGCATACAGAAAGAGAGAAGGTATATGGAAAGGATACGGTATTGGCTACATACTCGATGGTAAAAAAAGGCAAGCGAAATATTTTGGGTATTTATCAGGCTTGTAATGGTTTGGAGTTGATGATTCTGTATGCCGGATTTATCTTGTGTTTTACAGGGCCCTGGCTACGTAAGTTTCTGTATATTGTTGGCGGCATCTTTGCTTTGTATATTGCCAATGTGGTGCGATGTGGTTTTTTGGGATGGATCGGGATTGAATATCCGAGGCATTTTGATTTTGCACATAAGTATTTTTTTAATCTTGTTATTTATTCCATTGCATTTGTTTTATGGGTTTATTATGTAAAGGGACTTTCAAAAAAAGACGATGAAGCAAAGACTTCCTAAACATTTCTGGTCAGGTTTTTGGGTGATGGTTATTGCGTATTCGCTGGTGCGCTTGTTCTTTTATGAACCGGTGGTAAGTATGCCCAAATGGGTGCATGAATACCGGCAGCTTTTCCGTTGGATCAATATCACTTTTGTATATGTAGTGGGAATAGTTGTAGTACAGCGTATGGGTATAGGGTGGATGTTATTTTTATGGAATCTGGTGCATTTGGCATTGCTGGCTTATCTGCTATTGTCTGCTTTTTATGAGTGGGCTATTGCTCCTCTTCCTTATGGAATAAGAGGTTCTGTGGCGCCCATTATTGAGTTCTTAATTTCTCCGGTGTATTATATTGGTTTGGGTGTGTTGTATTTGTATTTTAACAGATCGCAGCGCAACTCATGAATTTTGCTTGCGTAATCGACAATTCAATTCTTCCTTCTTCTTATATTTGCGATCCTGAATGCCCAGATGGCGAAATTGGTAGACGCACTGTGTTCAGGTCGCAGCGTCCGCAAGGATGTGCTGGTTCGAATCCAGTTCGGGGCACGAGCAAAAAATCCCGCACGATGTGCGGGATTTTTTTATTTGGATGCGTGGCGAGCTCGCTAGCCTAAGCAGACAAATAAAAGAGACCTGCGAGCGAAGCGAGTGTGGATTTTTCTGCTTGGGTAAGCCCCTCGCAGAAGTATCTGAATCACTGAAAGTAATCCAGTCTAATAC
>JBKDRQ010000297.1:0-4389 GCA_046341135.1 Bacteroidota bacterium | reverse complement strand
TGCCGGGTGCTTTGTTAAGAAACGAGAATCAAAAATTCATATGTAAAAATGTCTGGATTGCGGGTGTCGACGGGGAGCCCCTTAAAGTGCCTATTGCTCATGGAGAAGGAAGATATTATGCAGATCAGGATACACTTGAGGGAATAGAAAAGAATAATCAGGTGATATACCGTTACTGTAATGAGGATGGTTCAATAACAGCGGAAGCAAACCCCAACGGATCTCTTAACAATATTGCAGGTATCTGTAATGCCAACAGAAATGTTTTTGGCATGATGCCGCATCCGGAAAGAGCGGTAAGTATTGTGCTAGGTAACACAGATGGTAAAAAGGTGTTTAGTAATTTGTTGTTAGGTGAATTGAGTCATGCAGGTTTGTTGACTGCCTAATCCTTTTATATTTTAACAGTTTTGTTATGAAGTCTTTTTTTATTGTCTTTGTTCTTTTGTTGTTATCCTTTGGTTCACAAGCACAGAGTGAACAAAAAGTAAAATGGCAATTTCGGACAGTAAAGAAAGGTAATAATGTATATGAAATTCGGCTTGTTGCGAATATTGATAATGGCTGGCATCTGTATAGCCAGCGTCAAACAGCAGATGCGATAGCTTTGCCAACTGCAATCAGCTTTTCAAAAAATCCATTTTTGAGTTTTACAGGAATAATTAAAGAAGAGGGCAAGTTATTTGATGAAATTGAAGCTGCTACAAGAACCCGTTCAAGATATTATACCAACAAAGTTGAATTTGTTCAATCCGTCAAGCTAAAAAAGAGTATTAAGACTACTGTGAATGGAGAAATAGAGTTTATGGTATGTGATGACAGACAATGTCTGCCACCCGGTAAAGTTAAATTCTCAGTTAAGCTTCAGTAATCTTTATCAACCAATAAAATTTAATGTGGCGTAGTAACATTATTATATTACTTCTTCTCTTTACTGTATTCCAGCTTAACGCGCAGGAGGCTTATGTTTCTCAATGGACTGTTCGTTCTGAAAAAAAATCTGACGCTCAGTATTTGCTGCATTTTAAGGCTCAAATTCCTAAAGAAAAATTTATTTACGTTGATTCATTAACCAGGGATGCTGATATATATCTGCGTATTCAATTTCCGGATCTTTCCGTTCAGTCCGTTGGAGATATTCAGATTCATACACAATCCATTCAGCACACTGATCCCGTTTTTGATCAGAAAAACATTCAAATAGTCAGAGACTCAATTTCTTTTTCACAGTTAATTCGTTTTAAGGATATAGTTCCTGCTCGTTTGAAAGGAAGTATTTCTTACGCTGTGGGGGGTGCAGATGAGTTTACTCCTGAAACCTATGATTTTGAGGTGGGATTTGTCGGAGGGGTGGCGAATCAATTTCAAATAAAACGGGTAGCGATTGATATTGCACATCCTTTGACTCAATGCGGTGATGAGGGTACCAAAGGAAAGTCCTCCTGGATTATATTTCTTCTGGGATTATTAGGGGGATTCGTTGCGCTCTTGACACCTTGTGTGTTTCCGCTGATTCCCTTAACAGTATCTTTTTTTACAAAAAAATCAAGCCATAGAAGAGATGCAATTTTAGGTGCCGGCTTATATGGTTTGTTTATACTGGTGATATATATGGCACTGAGTATTCCTTTTCATTTGCTGGACAGCATTAATCCTGAAATATTAAATAATATTTCTACAAATACCTGGCTGAATATAATATTCTTTATAATTTTTCTTTTTTTCGCGGTGTCTTTTTTTGGATACTTTGAGATCACACTCCCTGCTAAATTTGCTACAGGTGCGGATGCTAAATCAAGCATTGGCAGTATTACAGGAATTTTTTTCATGGCTTTAACTTTGGCTATTGTGTCCTTTTCCTGCACTGGTCCTATTTTAGGTTCTTTACTGGCGGGAGCGTTGACGAAGGAGGGAGGAGCGTGGCAGTTGACAGCAGGAATGAGCGGATTTGGTTTGGGCCTTGCTCTTCCGTTTGCTCTATTTGCTTTATTTCCGCAATGGCTTCAATCCCTTCCTAGAAGTGGAGGCTGGTTAAATACAGTAAAAGTTGTTCTTGGTTTTTTGGAGCTAGCAATGGCTGTAAAATTTTTCAGCAATGCTGATTTGGTTGAGCAATGGGGTGTATTGAAGAGAGAAATATTTATTGCCATATGGCTATTGATTAGTTTATGTATAGTTTTATATCTTTTAGGATTTATCAGATTTCCTCATGATGACACGAAGCGTAGTTTTGGTTTAGTGAGGGTTCTATTTATTGGACTTTTTATATTGATCTCTGTTTATTTGGCTCCGGGTATTACAAATACATCATACGCAAAGCTTTCCTATGTGAGCGGATTTCCTCCTCCTGTATGTTACAGCCTGTATGATAATCCTGTGAACTGCCGGCACGAAGTAGAGCCCTTGAAAGATTATCAACAAGCACTTACGCTCGCCCGCAAACAACAAAAACCTTTGCTGATTGATTTTACCGGATGGGCTTGCGTTAACTGTAGAAAGATGGAGGAACAGGTATGGACAGATACTGATGTAAGGGCATTACTTCTGAAAGAGTTTATTGTAGTTAGTTTATATGTAGATGATCGTAAATTGCTGTCTTCTGATCAGCAACAAACATTTAAAACTTATTCCGGCATACAAAGAGAAATTTTAACAGTAGGAGATTTATGGGCTACATTTCAAAGCGAAAATTTTCATGCTGTTTCTCAGCCGCAATATGCTATGCTGGGTAATGATGAAAAATTGCTCGCTCGTACAAAGGGATATACCCCGGATCCGACCGATTTTCGGAATTGGCTTATTTGCGGAATGAAAGCTTTTAAGAAGAATTGATTATATTTTAATCTGTTGAAACATCTTTCCCGTTCAACATAAAATAGTTGCCTTTTATCTTTCTCCACATTTTGAAGTATACATCAGTATTGAAAGGTTGTGCGTCTTTTATTGCTTTACGTACTAAAAAGAAACCAATAGGAATTAATACAGCAGTAGACAGCCACATGCCTGCGGCTGCAGATATGATTCCTTCTTTCACCATCTTTTCACCACTGGTATTTAGGATATGAAACACAATAAAGAAGATTACGGAAATAACCAAAGGCATTCCGAGTCCGCCTTTTCTGGTAATTGTGCCTAAAGGTGCACCGATCAGGAAAAATACGATGCATGCAAAAGAAAGAGAAAATTTTCTGTGCTGTTCCATGCGGTATAAACGGACTTCTTTTGCATATTCTTTATGATCGTAAGCCAATAATTCAGCCTGGTTTTTCAGATTGCCGATTTTGTTTGCTATTCCGGAATAAAAATAAGAACTGTTGCCGGGCATTATTAATGGGATGACATCCTTAACAGTAGGTATTTGATTGTCTTTTTCTTTCCATAGGGTATCATTTAGATATGTGGGCAGAGATTTTATAATATTATCATATTGAGTTCGTTTTTTTGAAGCGGCAACCAACGATAAGGAGTCAGCAATATACTCAAGTTGCTGGTAGCTTAACATCTTATAATAACTCTTGAAAGCTGAATCAGCGGTTTTAGACAATCTGAAAGAACTCAAGTCAAATACTTTTTTATACTCTTTAAAGCTAAATTTATAAAACTCCGTATTAACTGTACCGTTGTCCCCTTTTTCTTGATACCTAACGCCATTCTTTAAATTAAACAAGAGAAATTTTTGATCAGCTGAGATAGTCATTGATCCTTCTTCTGCTATAATGAGATGGTCCTGCAGATTGTAATTGTGCTCATAAACGATTATTTTTTTGATAATACTGTCATTTGTTTTCTCGCCTATTTTAATGGTATATCCGGAAAGCTTATCGTAAAATATTCCTTCTTTAATATCAAAGGCAGGTTTAGCAATTCTGATATCATAAAGAAGGGTTCGCATTTTAAGTTCGGCTACCGGGATAACATAATTGGCAAATATGAACGCCATACAGGAGAGTAATCCGGATACAATAAATACCGGTTGCATAAAACGAATCAGGGGTATGCCGGCGCTTTTGATAGCCATTAATTCAAAGCTTTCACTGAGGTTGCCGAATGTCATAATTGATGACAGCAAAATACCTAAGGGGAGCGCCAAAGGAACAACAGTGGCTGTGAGATATCCGATAAATTGAATAAGCGTAACAAAGTCTATGCCTTTCCCTACAAAATCGTCAATATAAAGCCAGAAGAATTGAATGACTAAAATAAAAAGAGCAATCAGAAAAGTAGCCCAGAAGGGCCCAATAAAGGCTTTTACAATAAGTTTATCTAATTTTTTGATCACTAATTCTGTTTGAATGGAGGCTCACGCAAAATTAGGTTTTCCTGCTTGTACATAAGTGATAAATACCTGTAAAAAAGAGGAGTTGGCAGACTGTACAATTATACTAGTTG
>JBKDRQ010000296.1:0-4161 GCA_046341135.1 Bacteroidota bacterium | reverse complement strand
GGCCACTTCCATCGCATCATCGGTAGTATAGGCTGTGCCATATTGCGGATAGGGAATATCCAACTCTTTCAATAAATCACTGAATCGGCCACGGTCTTCGGCAATATCCATACTGTCGAATGAAGTACCAATGATGCGGATACCTCTTTCATGCAAACGCTTAGCTAATTTCAAAGCAGTTTGTCCACCTAACTGCACAATCACCCCATAAGGTTTCTCTAATTCAATAATCTCCCAGAGATGTTCCCAGTTGACCGGCTCGAAATACAGCTTATCTGCCATGTCAAAATCGGTACTCACTGTTTCCGGATTACAGTTGATCATAATAGCTTCATAACCGGCCTCTTTGATCGCCAGTAACCCATGTACGCAGCAATAATCGAACTCGATACCTTGTCCGATACGATTGGGGCCGCTGCCTAAAACAATGATCTTTTTTCTGTCGGAGGGAATTGATTCGTTATGGAGTACTGTATTTGCCATAGCGCCGCAAAGGTAAGCCGCAACACGTTATTTTTGCAAAAAATCATCCGTGATCATCATCGACAATATATACGTGAGCAATGAAGTGGTGGAAGAGCAGTTTGTCTGCGATCTGCAGCGCTGTAAGGGCAACTGCTGTGTGGAGGGCGATGCCGGGGCTCCGCTTACTGAGGAAGAAAAAAAACAGGTCGAAAAACTGTACGAACAGGCGAAGCCGCTGATGACGAAAGAAGGGATTGAAATTGTTGAACAATCCGGATATTATACTTACGATCATGAGTTTGGATGGGTCACCCCCACCATTGGCAGCGGTATGTGTGTGTATGGTTTCAGGGATCAAGCCGGCGTCTTCAAGTGCAGCTTTGAAACCATTTATAATGAAGGGAAATCAGCATGGAAGAAGCCCATTTCCTGCCATCTCTTCCCCATCAAAATCTCGCAGAGTGAAAACATGGAGATTGAATATGTGAATTACGAACCGCGTGAAACCCTCTGCGCGCCGGCCTGCGCGCTGGGGAAAAAACTGAAAGTGCCGGTGTATCAGTTCCTCAAAGACCCCCTTATCCGTAAATACGGTGAAGACTTCTATGAAGTGCTGGATCAGATTGCCGGACAATATTTCGATGAAAACAAAACAACAGAAGAAGCATAAGATCAAGTATCTTCATACTCATATTTACTGAACATTATTCGACATGAATCCCATTGCCGAAAAATTTATAGAAGCCGGAGCCGTTAAAGCAGCTGACTTAAAGCACCGGCATACCATCAACTTTAATATCGGCAAATACAATGCAAAGGTTCCGGAAGGAAAAGAGCAGTTTATTGATGTGATGACGGCAAGGGAACGTGCCAAAAACATTAAATGGCGTGCCATTGAAACCCTTGATCAGCAATTGGAAACTTTCGAATTACAATTCACCGCCCGTGGAGGTAAAGTCATCTGGGCGCAGGATGCCAAAGAAGCATGCGCAGAGATATTAAAAATATGCAGAGAGAAAAACTGTAAAACGGTTGTCAAGAGCAAAAGCATGGCCACCGAAGAAATTCATCTGAATGAATTTCTAGAATCGAATGGGATAGAAAGTGTGGAGACAGATCTGGGTGAATATATACAGCAACTCGATGGTGAAGCGCCTTATCATATCGTCACCCCTGCGATGCATAAAAGCAAGGAGGATGTTGCAAAATTATTTGCAGAAAAATTAGGAACCGATCCGAATGCAACGCCAAAGGAATTAACACAGGTTGCCCGAAAAATATTACGCGAAAAATATGTAGCTGCCGAAGTTGGTATCACCGGTGCCAATTTTTTATTGGCCGATATCGGTGGAATCGCCGTAACAGAAAATGAAGGCAATGCAAGATTAAGTACTGCCTTTCCCGATACGCATATTGTGATTGTAGGGATTGAAAAAGTTCTTCCCTCTGTAAATGACCTGAGTTTGTTCTGGCCGCTGCTCTCTGCTTACGGAACGGGTCAGCGCGTAACGGTGTACAACAGCATTCTTTCTGGGCCTCGTCAACCCAACGAGACTGACGGACCAAAAGAAATGATTGTCATCTTACTGGACAATGGTCGTACCAACGTATTAAACAATCCGACTACCCGCGAAAGTTTGTATTGCATTCGTTGCGGTGCATGTTTAAATGCTTGTCCGGTGTACAAAAATATCGGCGGACATAGTTACGGTACTACCTATAGTGGACCGATAGGTAAAGTATTAACGCCGCATTTAAAAGATCTGGATGATTACAAGCATTTGAGTTATGCCTCCTCACTTTGCGGCAACTGTACGGAAGTGTGTCCGGTGCGTATCAATCTACATGAATTGCTGCTGGAAAACAGATCTGAAGCAGTTGAAAATGGGTTTTCTTCTTTCGGAGAACGCATTGCCTGGAAAGTATGGAAACAAGTTTCACTGCATAGAGGTTTGATGAATAAAGGCAACGCCAAAATTAAATCCTGGATGATCAATCATTTTGTAAAAAGCTGGACAAAGCATAGAGGAGAAATGAACTTTCCTGAAAAGAGTTTTAATCAGATGTGGAGAGAAAAAAATGCCCGATAACTTTTTATGCTTGTCTACTCTCCTGTCATTACACCCCGCATAGAGTATATCTTTCAATACCTGAAAGAAAAAACAGGAATCTCTTTTGAACTAACGGAGTCGAATGAACGATATCAGCAGGCAAGTGGAGCTAAGTTGAATTACTCCACAGAAACATTTTCACCCAATGATTTTCACATCATCCCCTGCGGATTATTATCTGAAATCGGGATAAAAAATTGGAACATTACAACAAGTAGTCAACATGATACTATTGTGTTTTTTTCAACCGGTGGGATACTCGGTTTCGATTTGCCTGCTGCTGTTTTTTATCTGATCAGTCGCTACGAAGAATATCATCCCTTTACACCTGACACATATGGCAGGTATCCACATGAGTATTCTTTAGCTTATCAATCCGGATTTCTGAACAGGCCAATTGTTGATGAATGGATAAATCATTTTATCAAAGAGTTAAAAAGTTTTTTTTCATCAATAACATTCAGCTATCCTACATTTAATTTTATTCCTACGTATGATATTGATATCGCCTGGAGTTATTTACACAAAGGCTGGATGAGGAATATCGGAGGTTTTTTCAAGTATCCCAAAACAGCTATAGAAAGAGTACGCGTACTCATCGGAATGCAAAAAGATCCCTTTGATTATTATGATGATTTACATCAGATATATAAGCGCAATGATTTGAAACCTATTTATTTTTTTCCTGTCGGCCGCAAGCGATCTTCTTTAGACAAACATATTTCACCTGATCATAAAATGTACAGAAGACTCATACAGTCTATTTCAACCAAAGCTGAGATCGGACTTCATCCCTCTGTGTATAGCAATGAACATCCGGAAGAGGTAGCGGAAGAAAAGAAAACACTGGAAGATATCATCGGCCGAGCAATACAAAAAAGTCGCCAACATTATCTGCGATTTAAATTACCTGATACTTTCAGGACTTTAATCAAAGCTGGAATAACGGATGAATATAGTATGGGATACGGCACCGTAAATGGATTTAGAGCAAGTACCTCCCAATCGTTTCTATGGTATGATCTGGAAAGAGAAAAAGGAACTAATCTTCGAGTTCATCCGCTTGCCTGGATGGACGCGAACTCCTATTATGAACAAAAGCTAAATGCAAATGATGCCAGAGAAGAATTTGAATATTATCATCAAGTTATACAGAAAGTCAAAGGAACTTTTATTTCAGTCTCTCATAACCACTTAGTATCTAAAGGAAGTGAATGGGAAACCTGGCCGCAACAATATAATCAGCTACTGAATCAGTTATTTAAATAAAGCCTTGATTACATCATCTGACATAGGCGATACCGCCGGGTCGAAATAGTTCGTTAAGCGGCCTTCTTTATTAATTATATATTTGCTGAAATTCCAGGAAGGCGCCTGCTCATTCCACCCGTTTTGTTGGGGATTGGTCAACCACTGATACACAGGATGTTGGCTACTTCCCTTTTTGACATTAATTTTTTTCATCAGGGTAAATTCAACACCATAGTTCGCTTTGCAGAATTGCGCTATGGACGCATCCGTGCCACTTTCCTGATTTCTGAATTCATTACAGGGGAAAGCAAGAATATGAAATTGATCTTTATAC
>JBKDRQ010000295.1:0-6818 GCA_046341135.1 Bacteroidota bacterium | reverse complement strand
AAAATATAGTCTTGCCAGAAGATTTACCGCAGCGTCTGTTAATGTTTTCTTTCTTTTAATGCTTTGGAACCTGATCTATTTTATTTATCATTATGCAACCAGGGTACGAAATCAGCAAATGGAAAGTCTGAAATCAGAGGCTTTGATCCGTGATCTGCAGCTACAAACAATTAAATCACATATTAACCCGCACTTTATTTTTAACGCTTTGAATAGCATTCGTGCGTTGATAGATGAAAATCCTTCCCGTGCCCGCCAGGCGATTACAGAATTGAGCAATATTTTGCGCAGCAGTATGCTGGCAGATAAATGGGAAACCGTACATCTTGAAAAAGAGCTGGCTATTGTAAAAGATTATCTTGCGCTGGAGGAAATCAGATTTGAGGAGCGATTAAAAGTGAAATTTGATATTCATGAAAATACACTGAATTTTCAAGTGCCTCCCATGATGTTGCAGACTTTGGTAGAGAATGCCATCAAGCATGGTATTGGCAAGCAGATAAAGGGAGGAGAGGTGTGTATCATATCGGCTATCGAATATGAGCATCATCGTTTATCTGTAATCAATACCGGACAGATAACCGGTGAGTATAATGATGACGGTTTTGGTATTGCTGCCACACGGCACCGGCTGCAGCTTATGTTTGGAGATAAAGCTTCGTTTACATTAAGTAACAAAGACAATAATCTGGTTGAAGCAGTTGTGCTGATGCCCATTTATTAACATACCGAATTTTAGATATGGTCAAAAAAGCTATCATTATCGATGATGAACGTCTGGCAAGGAATGAGCTGAAAAAATTACTTTCAGATTTTTCTGAAATAGAGGTGATTGATGAAGCTGCCAATGCCGATGAAGGCATGAAGAAAATAAAATCACTCGAACCGGATGTTATTTTTTTAGATATCCAGATGCCGGGTAAAACGGGTTTTGATATGTTGAAAGAACTAGAAAATCCGCCCCAGATTATTTTTACCACGGCCTATGATGAATATGCCATCAGAGCCTTTGATGTAAACGCCATCGATTATCTTTTAAAGCCTGTGGAGCCCAGGAGGCTCACCGATGCCATTCAAAAACTGAAGGAAGATCATGAAGCAATTTTTATTCAGGGTGCCGGGGCTCAAAATAAATCAATGCTCAGTGAACATGATCAGGTGTTTGTGAAAGACGGAGAACGCTGCTGGTTTGTAAAATTATCAGAGATACGCTTGTTCGAAAGTGTGGGGAATTATGCTAAAGTTTTTTTCGGAACACACAAACCGCTCATTCTAAAATCACTGAATGCGCTGGAAGAAAGACTTGATCCTAAAATATTTTTCAGAGCTAATAGAAAACATATCGTAAACCTGCGCAGTATTGATAAGGTTGAGTCATATTTCAATGGCGGACTTCTGCTTGAGCTTCAGGGAGGAGATAAAGTTGAAGTAAGCAGAAGGCAGGCGGTAAAGTTTAAAGAGATGATGAGTTTATAGATCTTCAACATCAGATAAGAACATTCATTTCCTTTAATGTTGTTCTGAGGGATTCGGCATCTTTGAATTGAATGCTTGGAATACCTAAGTGCTGAGCTGCTTCCACATTTCGTATATTATCATCTATGAATAGAGCGGCTTGTTTCTGTATTTTGTATTTTTCAATTAATTTCTGATAAAAGTCCGGAAATGGTTTTCTGGTTTTTTCTTCTCCGCTCACCAGGATGCCTTCAAACCATGATAAAAACTCAAATTTTTCAAGTGCGTAGGGGAAGGTTTCCGCACTCCAGTTGGTCAATGCTACTAACTGATAATTGCCTGTATTTTTTATTTCTCTAAGAAGTGCAACAGAATCGTCAATTGCTCCCTTGATCATTTCGGTCCATCTGCCATAATAATCCAAAATTGCTTTTTCCCATTCAGGATATTGTTCAATTAATATTTTATTGGCTTCGGAAATGCTCCTGCCGGAATCCTGTGCTTCATTCCAGTCGGAGGTACAGATATGTTCAAAAAAGAAAGCCTTTTCTTCATCTCGCTCAAAATAATGCTCGTAAACATATAAAGGATTCCAGTCGATTAACACTCCTCCGAGGTCATAAATGATGGTCTTGATCATAATCCCTTTGCTTTGCTGCAAAATTCGTTGATTCAACTAATACTTTTCCATATTTATGTTGTATCCGTTTACTGTAATTTTGAGGCGATCATTTGTTATGCGTATCATTTCTTACAACGTTAACGGTATAAGGGCAGCCATCAGAAAAGGATTGCTGGAATGGCTTGCTACCGATCCGGCAGATATCATTTGCTTGCAGGAAACCAAAGCGAACAGAGGAGATGTTGATCACCGTTTATTTGAGCAGCTCGGTTATTACGATTACTGGTACAGTGCAAAAAAAAAGGGTTATAGCGGTGTGGCCATTTTAAGCAAAATCAAGCCAGATCAGGTGACCTATGGCAATGGTCATGGTCAAAGTGATGAAGAGGGCAGGGTCATCCAGGCAGATTTTGGGAAAGTAAAAATCATCAATGCCTATTTCCCCAGTGGTACCAGCGGAGAGGAGAGGCAATCTTATAAATATGTGTGGCTGCAAGAAGTAGGCGCCTGGGTAAAAAAAATCAAAAAACATTCCGATCATCTGGTGTTATGCGGCGATTACAATATTGCCCATGAAGAAATAGATATACATGATCCTAAGGGAAATAAAAAATCAAGTGGATTTTTGCCGGAGGAAAGAGAATGGATGTCTCAGTTTTTTCAAAGCGGATGGGTGGATACTTTTCGTCTTTTGCATCCGGAGCCTCATCGTTACAGCTGGTGGAGCCAGCGTTTCCCGAGTGTCAGGCTGAATAATAAGGGGTGGAGAATTGATTATATCAATGTGACTGAGGCATTGAAAAAATACATAAAGGCTGCTGATATATTTCCCGATGTAAAACATAGCGATCACTGTCCGGTTTTTCTTGAATTAAAACCTATTCAATGATTTTATATAATGTTACGGTCAAAGTAGCCCATAGTATTCATAACGAGTGGATAGCATGGATGAAAGCAGAACATATACCTGATGTGTTAGGAACGGGGGCTTTTACGGAAGCTCGTTTCTGGCGATTGCTGGATGTAGACGAGGAAGAAGGAGTTACCTATGCCATTCAGTATTTGGCTGCCAGCAAAGCAGATTATGAGCGTTATGTGGAAGTTCATGCCCCTGTGATGAGAAAGAAGGGTACAGATAAATGGGGGGATCGGTTTATTGCCTTTCGTACTGTAATGGAACAGGTTTTATGATTGTGGAAAAGATGCTCTGTGTTTTTTTGTATTAACGAACTGAAACCTTTATGTAATAAGGATTTCATTGCATACGCCATTAAAAAATAATTTTGCGCAGCTAAAAAAGCATCTATATTTGCCCCCTGAAAAATTATTTCCTAAAAAATAAATCATGAATAAAGGAGACTTAATCACAAAGATTTCTGACGAGGTTGGAATTTCTAAAACCCAGGCCAACGCTGCCATCGACGCTTTTACAGAAGCGGTAACTAAAACATTAAAAGGCGGAGGTAAAGTTACGCTTGTAGGTTTTGGTACTTTTTCAGTTGGTAAGCGCTCTGCTCGCACCGGTCGTAACCCTAAAACAGGAGCTACTATCAAAATAAAAGCTAAAAAAGTAGCTAAATTTAAAGCCGGTAAAGAACTGGCTGCCAAATTATAATCATAGTCACAAAAAATATAAATATGGGAAGAGGCGATAAAAAAACAAAAAAAGGGAAAATTTCTAAAGGAAGTTTTGGTAAATCACGTCCTGCAAAAGCTTCTAAAAAGAAATCAGTAATTAAAAAGGCCTGATTTCTTTAGCAGACAGGGATAGCATTTATTCACCGATAGCTTTATCGTGATGTAATTTTTCTATTCCTGTTTGCCATTCTGATCGGCAGATTCGTTTAATACAAGATTATTTTGCTGCGCAAATTTTAGTAGCTCCTGCCTTAGTGTATGGGCAACCAGACTGCTTATATCTTCATTGGTGTTTCCTGTTTCTGCTGATACGTTGTTGTTTGATCTAAGCTCGGTTAATTCAGTCTCAAGCCGAAGGATATATTGTTTATTTGTTTCAATTTCCTGCGCGTAGATATTTTGTTGGGCAGAAGCATTTTTTTGTTTCAGTAGCAGTTGTTGATTGAGCAGACTGAGTTCTTCTATTTCAATTGCCTGCATTTCTTCCTTTTCTTCCCATTGCCTGATTTTTTCCGACAGGCGCTCCACCTCTTTTAATTTGGATTCTTCAAGATCATAATATTTTAGCCGCCATTGATCTGCTTCTTTCTCCTTTTTTGCTAATGTAGTTTTTAAGGCTGTTTCTTCTCCTTTCTTGTTGACCCAGAGAAAATGGATGGCAAAACCAATAATCAGACTGCCAAGCAAAAAAAGAACCTGCTCAGTAAGTGATAAATGAATAGTATTGGTAAATAAAGGGATCATTAATGATCTTGTGATGTCTTGTAATAATACAAAATATTTTTTAAGAGGAAGGGAATAATTTCAGGCTTCCTGTCAATCAATTACGATCGTCCCCACTTTTTCACCCGCCACTACTTTCTTAAGATTATCAGGTTGATTCATATCAAAAACAATGATGGGTAATTTATTTTCCATGCATAAGGTAAATGCTGTCATATCCATTACCCTTAAGTTTTTGGATAAACATTCCTGAAAGCTGATTTTCTCATACTTTTTAGCAGAAGGATCTTTTTCCGGATCTGCAGTATAGATGCCATCTACTCTAGTGCCCTTCAGGATAACGTCGGCATTGATTTCAATGGCACGCAAAGAGCCCGCTGTATCAGTTGTGAAATAAGGATTACCGGTGCCAGCGCCAAAAATAACCACCCTCCCTTTTTCCAGATGACGTATAGCTCTTCTTCTTATGTAGGGCTCCGCAATTTGCTCCATCTTTATGGCACTTTGGAGGCGCGTATACACACCGATTTTTTCCAGACTTGCCTGCAAGGCCATTCCGTTGATAACGGTAGCCAGCATCCCCATATAATCACCATGTGCCCTTTCAATGCCTGTCTCCGCTTCATTCATGCCTCTGTAAATATTACCTCCACCTATAACAACCGCTACCTGTACACCCAGCTCAGTAATTTCTTTAATGTCTCTGGCATATTGAGCAATCACTTTGGGATCCATACCAAAATTATCTTCACCCATTAAAGATTCTCCTGAAAGCTTAAGCAGTATACGTTTGTAGCGAGGCAACATGCAATGTTAATTTGGCTTATAAAAATATTTCAGCGAAGATATTATTTTTTAAGGTTGTGCGGGGCTTGTTACACAAATTTCAGCATTTTGAGGAGCAGATTTTCTTCCGTAAACGGTTTGGTAATAAAATCATTAAAGCCTAATTCAAGATAATGATTCAGCTCTTCCGGAATAGCATTTGCCGTAACCGCAATCATAGGGATTTTGTTGTTTTTTGAAGCTCGGATTTTCTGCATGGCTTCTATACCATCCATTTCCGGCATTTGTATATCCATCAATATGATATCGTACTTTTCTTTAGTGGCCATTTCAAATGCTTCCAGTCCGTTTACAGCCATATCGTACTGAATCTGATTATTATTGAAAATAATCTGAATTAAAACACGATTGAATTGATTGTCTTCAGCAACAAGTACATTAATATGTTTTAATTTTTCTTTTTCGATAGGTATATGATCTGCAAATTTTTTTTCTGGTTTAATATTGATTTCCATTGGTATACTGATAAAGACTTTTGTGCCCGTATTTTTCTGGCTTTCAATATCTATTATGCCTCCCATTAATTTTACGAGTTCGCTCGTGATGGCTAAGCCCAGTCCACTGCCACCAAATTTTCTTTGATAGGTTTCATCTTCTTGTGAGAAGTCCTGAAACATTCTTTTCTTCATATCATCGCTGATACCTATACCTGTATCTTCACATAAGAATGACACCAATAAATCCTTCCCTTCTTTTTTAGCTACTTTACAGTGTAGCCTTACCATTCCTTTTTCTGTAAATTTTATAGCGTTTCCTAATACATTGATTAAGATTTGTCGTAATCTAACCGGGTCGCCTACTACTTTTGAATCAAGCTCCGGATCATACATCAACTCAAAATGAAGGGCTTTCTTGTGTGCGTAAGTCTGAAGTAACTTAAAAACGCTATTCACAATATGTTCGAGATCGAAGGGGACATAATCTAGTTTCATTTTCCCTTCTTCTATTCTTGAAATATCAATAATGTCATTAATAATACTCAGCAAAGCTTTGGCGGATTCATTGATCAGCTTCATTTGTTCTTTTTGGCTTTCTTCTTTTATACCCTGCATAATCTGTTCACCCAAACCAAGAATAGCATGCAGGGGAGTTCTGATTTCGTGACTCATATTTGCAAGAAACCGTCTTTTAACACGCAAACTTGATTCAGCAACATCTTTGGCTTTTGCTAAATTTTCTTCAGCCTCTTTTCTTTGGGTGATCAGATACCGGATGGCCAGGAACTGATGAATCTCTCCATTCTGGCCATAAATTGGGTTGATGACGGTATCTACCCAATAAATGGAGCCATCTTTCGCTCTATTACATATTTCAGCGCGCCAGGTTTTTCCGGCTAAAATATTCGTCCATAAATCTTTCCAGAAAGCATTATCGTGAAAACCTGAGTTTATTATATTATGATTCTGACCAATGAGCTCTTCTTCATTATAACCGGAAACCTGACAGAAAATAGTATTTACGCTTATAATTTTTCCATTCAGATCAGTGATAGAGACTATAGCACTATTGTTCAATGCATTCAGTAAAGCCTCTT
>JBKDRQ010000294.1:0-2718 GCA_046341135.1 Bacteroidota bacterium | reverse complement strand
GGATACCTGGGCTAAAGCCTTACCTGTTTTTTTGAAATGGGGATGGGGTAAACATAATTAGTATATACAGGGATCATTTACTGCATCGTCGATTGCTTTCATTTAATTTTGCATAAAATTTATTCCATGCTCCATTCGATTGAAGAGGCCTTGCAAGATATTCAACAAGGAAAAATGATTATTGTGGTAGATGATGAAGATCGTGAAAACGAAGGCGATTTTATCATGGCAGCGAGTCATGCTACCCCGGAAGCGATCAATTTTATGTCCAAATACGGAAGGGGGTTAATTTGTGCAGCTGTTACAGAAGCCCGCTGCAAGGATTTGAATCTTACCCCTATGGTAAATACAAACACCTCACTTCATGAAACTGCATTTACGGTATCTGTAGATCTGATAGGGCATGGAACTACTACAGGTATTTCGGCGCATGATCGCTCCAAAACAATCCAAGCGCTAATTGCAAAAGAAACCAGACCGGAAGATCTTGCCAGACCTGGTCATATTTTCCCGCTAAGAGCAGTAAATGGTGGTGTTTTAAGAAGAGCAGGACATACGGAAGCAACAGTAGACTTGGCAAGATTGGCCGGACTTGAACCTGCTGGTGTATTGGTTGAAATTATGAATGAGGACGGTTCAATGGCCAGATTACCTGAGTTGGAGAAGATAGCTGCAGAACATCATTTAAAAATAATTTCCATAAAAGAGCTGATTGCATATCGACTAAAAACGGAATCAATGATTGAAGAGGTCGTACGGGTTGATATGCCGACTATTTTTGGTCATTTCCAATTAGCCGCTTTTAAGGAAAAAGAATCAGGTGCTGAACATTTGGCACTAATTAAAGGAAGCTGGCATGAACATGAACCCATTCTTGTAAGAGTGCATTCCTCTTGTTTTACCGGTGATATTCTCTCTTCACTTCGCTGTGATTGCGGTGATCAATTGCATCAGGCAATGCAGATGGTTGAAGAAGAGGGGAAGGGGGTTGTTTTATATATGAATCAGGAGGGCAGAGGGATAGGCTTACTGAATAAGCTGAAAGCTTATAAATTACAGGAACAAGGAATGGATACAGTAGAAGCAAATCTTCATTTGGGATTACCTATGGATGCAAGAGATTATGGAGTAGGTGCTCAGATTTTAAGATCCCTGAAAATCGATAAGATAAAGTTAATCAGTAATAACCCAAAAAAAAGAGCCGGTATCCTGGGCTATGGCCTGGAGATTGTTGATACCGTGCCCATTAAAATTATTCCCAATCCTCATAATCAAAAATATCTGGAAGCCAAAAAAGAAAAGCTAGGGCATGATCTGTAATTATTACCAGATTTTATCAAACTCTTTTATGTAGGAAAAACTGACACCTGTTCTGTCGTTTCTTCTTTGAATGTCAAACACTGTACGATAAAACCCGATTAATCTTAATTTTCCATCCGGAGTAATGAGCCATTCTAAGGATATGTCAGGAGTTAGTTGGCGATTATTCTGAACTGTATTATTCTGGCCTGTAGCGACTAGCATGGATCCACCTGCTTTTACAAGCACTCTTCCATTTAGAAGTCTCCTGGTGAAACCAAAACTTCCGGTTCCCTGAAATCCTATCCCTTCCGCCTGAGTGCTAGTAATAAGACCTGGAGTAAATGTTACGTAGGGGTCGAGTCTTAAATCTCTTAAACCCGGTATGTTTCTTAAAACAGCATCTAATCCGGTTGTCACCTGTTGAGCAATAAATTCAGACAAAGTGCCTGCAGCACTTGAGAAAAAGGTATTTCCTAAACCACTTCCCGCCGTAGTTTGATTAGGAGTATTGGTAATAAAAGATCCTATTAATAATAAAGAAACAACCTGTCTGTTTAGTTCGTCAGGATTATTATAAAGCTGCGCTAATCCGTTATTGGTAAGCGGATTGTTTCTGCACGGATGTCCCTGAGGTAATTCAAAACGGAATTTAATGGACGGATTTTTAAGTGTATTACTTAGATTGGCCACTACCAAAATATTATTTCGGTCGTTTGTACAGCCATTGGCAAGTTCATCAGGAAGTTTAACCTGTTCAACAAGATAATTTGCATCTATATTAATACGTGCATCATAAGGATCACCAGACCAGTTAATTGTTCCTTTATTAATCAAGAACGGTTTTTTAAACAATGATTGCCAGTTGAAATTGTATTTTCCTTTGGTAATTTCATAATTGCCTGTAATTGTTGTTTTTTGATTTGTACCTACTCTTAAGTTAATAGCGCCATTACCCTGTCCTTCAATAATATCGTTGGTTACTTCATCAAGGATTAAGAATACCTTAGCATAAGGGTTTGCTAATATGTCAAGATCAATATTGATGTTTGAGTTTTCTTTTACACTTGTAATTGCCCTTAAATCAGTTCCGTATTGCCTGAAAACTATAAAGCTGGCAGTGCCTGTCACTCTCGAATCAGAAGTTGGTAAATAAATACGAGAGCTATCTGTAGGCTGACCACGTAATTTGATAGTCAAATTATTGGCAGGTCCTGCAATGGTGCCATTAGCATAAGCTACAACTTTCCCATAAAACAAAGAATTATCCTTAGCTGTGGTATTAAGTACTAAAAATCCTTTGTTTTTATTCATTGATTCAAAATGCAGGTCAAAAATAACTTTGTTAAAAAAAGAATGTTTAATTTCTCCATTAAATGATGCTATTCTACCGGCACTATCTTTAATGAGCATATTCCC
>JBKDRQ010000293.1:0-3655 GCA_046341135.1 Bacteroidota bacterium | reverse complement strand
TCCCCACTCCGCACCGGTTCTGAAAGTACTGTCGGCTTCGATATTCGTGAGCGCTTCCTCAAGTGATAAATTATATAAAGCATCCACAATAGGTTGTTCAGACTGATAAGCAGGCTTACCTGAAATCTCTTTTTGCAGTTTCCAGCTGCGCTCCTGTGCGTTGCCCTCTTTATATGGATTAATAACAATCGTGATTGTATAGATGCCATCGCCGTCTGCATCTTCCATCTTCATGCCCCTGTTGGCCAGGTTGACAAAATCCCACGATAAAGGCGCTGCAGCGCCGGCAATATAAAACCCTTTGAAATCTGCTTTAGTAATACGAGATCCGTCGTATGCTTCGTAATATCCTTTTTCTTCAAACTGTTTTAACACCGGACGCATATCGGCGCGGAAGGTATAGGAATAATTGGTAGGCAGATACGAAGCAGGTTGTTCGGGGACTGCTTCGGGTCGCTGACCGAATACGGCGACCGGCGATTCGTGTTCATCTTTAATGAAGACCCAATGATCATCGCCGGGCGCCATCTCATTGTCCTTCTCATTAATACTAAACTTGAACTTGATCAGTCTGGAAAAGGTAGCGCTCGCCGGACTTGTATAGTTTGATTTTATCTCAGCAGGCGAAACAACAACTGCCCGATTATTGCCTTGCACCACAGCACTTTCGCTGAGTATATACTCCGGAGAACTGTATAAAGCTTTTTTCTTCAACATGGTACAGGCATTGATTACAAGACTCATCATTATAACTGAACATACATATATTTTCATCTTTCTCATAACAGCTTTACAATAATAGTTTAAGAAAATTTTCATCCGGCAAGATCATCCATGATGATGCGGATTGTTTTCTGCATGCAAAGGTCCGAACTCGCTGGTATAAATTTTAAAAAGTAAGAGGAAATAACTGATGAGCAAGGGGCCGAAAATAAAACCCCAGAACCCAAACAAACTCAATCCAACAATTACTCCCAACACGGTAACAATAGGATGCACATCCCCCAGCTTTTTCATCAATGTAATACGCGCGAGATAATCTACATTGCCGGTAACAAGTAAGCTCCACACCGTTAAGCCAATGCCCGCACCATTTTGTCCCTGCGAAAACAAATACACCACAATAGGCAACCAGATTACCGTGGTTCCGACCAATGGGAAAAAAGCAAATACGCCGGTCAGGAAGCCCCAAAGCACAAATTCGTTGATCCCGAAAATCCAGTAACCCATCAATGCAAAAACACCTTGTATGAAAGAAATCAAAGGGATACCGATAGCATTGGCACGAACCATATTGATCGTTTCTTCACCAAGTATGGAAATATTTTCATCTTTCAACGGCAAGAGATTCTGAATGGCACTCTCCATAAGATGTCCGCTGATGAGCATAAAGAAGTACAAAAACATCATCATCGCAATGTTGCTGATGATCAGTGCGGTGCTGCTTAAAAATTCAGGGAAAAAATTGGCAATCTTTGCCTGTATTTTGGCTATCGATTCAGGAGTGAGTAAATCTTGTCCGGTCCAATCTTTTATCTGAAGCGACACTGCTTTTATACCCTGGATTAATTCCTGCGAATGACTGAATGCTTCATTAATCTTTGGAGCAATCAATGAAAATATCCAGTAGACAGGAAGGCCAAACAGTATTAAGAAGCTAAAAAGAAATAAAGTAGCTGCGAGATTTTTATTCCATCTTTTTTCGATGGTTAATTTTCTATACCATCCTCTGCTTAGAATGTACAGCGTAATCGCTCCCAGAAATCCGGGCAAAAAAACATAGAGTTCCTGAACCAACAAAAAGCCTAACGCCAGCAAAGCAATCAGCAGGATAATTTGTCGGAGGCGGTTAGAAAATGAGGCCATAATGAGTTTATAAAGTTCATAAAGTTAATAAAGTTGAAAGATCTGACTGTGGATACTCCTTTTACTCTTTTTAAACTTTAAAAACTTTCTACTATTGTTCCCACACTTTCAACCCCTCACTGCAGTTGGCACAGATTTCAATATTTTTTCTTCCTAGACTGATCTGATGTCGAAATTTTTGATAATGCGGATTATGCCAGATCTCTTTCATGGTGGCTGTTCTTAAATCACCCAGCTGAAACTGTGCATCCTTATCAAAACAGCAGGTAACTACCATTCCATCCCAGGTAATTACATTAGAGTGCCACAACTTCCAGCAATGATTACTCAGCTTATGTTTCGGCTGATAAACTCCGCTGGCATCTTTTTTATAGCGACTATACCGGTTACTTTCAGGGATCAATCCGTTGGGGTCATTCTCATAATCGTACACCTGTGCGGTCTTTAACCATACATCATCCACCCCAATCGCTTTGGCCAATTGCTTTACTTCATCTATCTGATGTTCGTTGGGTTTTACCACTAAAAACTGAAATATGATGAAAGGTTTTTTACTGTTGAGTTTCTTTTTCCATGCCACCATTCTTTTGGCGCCCTCAACTACTTTTTCAAGCTGACCTCCCACGCGATACTGACTGTAGGTTTCCTGTGTTGTTCCGTCAATAGAAACAATCAAACGATCCAAACCACTCTCCACCGTTTCTTTTGCTTTCTCATCTGTCAGATAATGCGCATTGGTAGACGTAGCCGTATAAATTTTTTTATCGGATGCATAACGAACCATCTTTAAAAAATCGGGATGTAAATACGGTTCTCCCTGAAAATAAAAAATCAGATACAATAAATCTTTATAGATGGAATCAATTGTTTGTTCGAAAAAACTTTTCTCAAGCATGCCGGTATCTCGTGTGAAAGAACGGAGCCCGCTCGGGCATTCAGGACAACGAAGATTACAACTGGTGGTGGGTTCAAAAGATATAGACATCGGATAGCCCCATTGAATAGGACGATTGATTAAACGGGACAATCGATAACTTGACCATAGTTTGATGACATTCATCACTCTTCTGAAAGTGAGCTTGCCTGCAAAATTGATAGCATCCTGAAAATGAATTCTTCCCATCGATTCAAAGATACATCGAAGAGAAATTAAAAGTTAAAGGTAAAAACCAGGAAAGTTGATAGTTATCTTTTTTCAGACAAAGAAATTAACACTATATATCTTTTTATTGTAAATTGTACTAAATAACATCCTATGTCCACTACAACGACCCACTTGCCTAAAGGAGCCGAATGGCTCATCACTCCCACCGACCCTCAACAGATTTTCACACCGGAAGATTTTTTGGAAGAACAGATCATGGTGAAAGATATGTGTGCGGAATTTATTGAAACGGAAGTGCTTCCTCTCATAGATCGTATTGATAAACTGGAACCCGGACTCATGCCTTCACTTATGGATAAAGCCGGCGCATTGGGTGTGATGGGAACCGTTGCTCCTGAAGAATTAGGAGGATTAGGAAAAGATTTTATTACCGGGACATTAATCAATGAAGCACTTGGTGGCGCCTACTCTTTTTCCGTAGCTGTTGCCGCACATACCGGCATCGGCACATTGCCGATTCTTTATTTTGGAACGGATGAGCAAAAAGCAAAATACATACCTAAACTCGCAAGTGGAGAATGGAAAGGAGCATACGGACTAACGGAGCCGAATAGTGGAAGCGATGCACTCAGCGCCAAAACAACTGCAAAACTCAATGCAGAAGGCACCCATTATATACTTAAC
>JBKDRQ010000292.1:0-2725 GCA_046341135.1 Bacteroidota bacterium | reverse complement strand
ATGCTGTCCAAGTTAAATCCTTCGCGCAGTGCTGTTAAGTTGGCATTGGCGCTTTGCTGATAGCTAAACGCCGGTAGGGGCCGGTTGTCGGAAAGGTTGTATTTGTTAGCTCTTTTGAGAATGTCTAAATAGTCGCCCGTGGCCTTCAGCTTTTGGTTGAGTTCCAGAAATTCTTTTTCGTTTCGTATGCTGTCAAGGTCTGTGTCGCTCTGCACATGGCGATAATCGTTATATCCGGCTTCAATCGCCTTGCTAAGTGTCATTATCGCCATTTTCTTGTCATTCGAAAGCGCGTAAATGCACGTTAAGTTGTAGTAAATGTTGTTGAGAATATAGGTGTAAGGACCTTTTTCTTCCCCACTGAGATTTTCATAGTTTGTTAGATATTCCGATAACAATGAATTGAACGTTTTTAAATCTCTTTGATCATATGCCGTGTTGAAGCCATCAGCCTTGTTCGCCACAAAATCTTCCATCTTTTCAGACGGCGTAGTTTGCGCAAATAGATGTGTACCTATGAATAAGGCGATAAAGAGTGCTAGTGGATTTTTCATAGAATGGGGTGGTTTTAAGTATTGATGCGGTGACTGTTGACTTGTGGCTATCGGACTTTGATTTTACCTAACGAGGTATTCATGATGACTTTCAATTTCCCGGTTCCTATTTTCAATCGATCATGCGATTTTTCCGTCAGTTCAGGTCGATCTACTTTCACATTTCCCAGGCTAGTGCTTAAGTCCAAGCGGCACTCAGTCAGTGAATTGGTGAGTTGAACATCAATGTCGCCCAGACTTGTAGTAAGCCTGCAGTCCTCGGTTAACGTTATGTGATCTCCTGTGATATCGCCCATATCCGTATTACTCGTAATCTTTCCTTGTACATCGTTCAGGGAAATGTCGCCCAGGGCTGTGTTTAAATCGAAGTTACCCGAGCAATTTTGGGCTGTTATATCTCCTAATGACGAATGCAGTTTAATGGTTTTTCCTTTTAAGCCTTCAGCAGCTATATCACCGAGGTCTGAATCCATTCGCACATCAATACCCTCGGGAATGTGCATGTCAATCGAACTGCTCTCATCGAGAGAACTTATGCCGCTGTAGGACTGATTACTTCTTTTAACATGAAGTGTGAGGACCGAATTATTGATTTCATAGCTCAGTTTGCAATGACCATCTTTATTTCTGGAGAATAGCCCCTTGGCCTTCAAATGATAATCGTATTTAATCGTCACATCCGTTCCGTTATTGCCGTGAATTGCGATGTCGCACTTATCGCCCACAAGGACAATAGAGGTTATACCGTTGAAAGTCGTATCGACTTGCAAGTGGTCTTCGATCGATTTCCAAAAGCCGGTTTCTGTTTTAGGTAGATCCGAATAGGAGAAATCAAATGAAGGGAAGGGAACGAAAGGTTCAATTGCTGGTTGGTTTTCCAATGCAAACAACAACGGTACTGCGGATGAGGAGTCTGCCGAGGACTGAATGAGGTCAGGTTGCGGAGAGAGAAAGCTTGATGAAGGTTTGCTCTGCTGGTTTTGGCTGTTCGTGGTTGTGTCGAGAACAATGGGAGCGCTTCCTTTTTGTGGCTCCGATACGTGCATGGGCTCATCGTTGTCAGATAAGACGAACATGCTTCCAATGAGCGCTGCAGAAACAACCGTAGTGAGCAGTGATTTCACATTCCAATATGCGCTCAAATCAAGAGGTGGGTTAAAACGGGAAATGCCTTTTAATTGGTCAACCATAATAGTGTCTTTTTGAATGGAGTTTTCATTGGTTTTTGGGGTAGCATTTCCCAATGCTGCAGTATGAATCCAGGAAGCCACATCCGATATCTCGGTGGTCGTTTTTTCCGACTTAAGTGCTTCGAAGAGCTGATTTAATTTTACTTCTGAGTTCATGCTATGCCAATTTGGTTTCAAGCGAATTCATGAGCGCCATCAACTGTTTTCTCCCACGGCTTAAACGCTGTTTAATCGCGGATTCGCCAGCGTTCTGAATCGTCATAATTTCTTTGATGGAAAAACCGGATATCTCGAATAGAATGATGCAATCGCGGGTTTCAGGGTCTAACTTGTCCAGTTGCTGATACAAATGCTGTATTTCGATTTGCAGTTCCACGGGTGTTTCGGCTGTGCTTAGTTGAAAGTCATGGCTGTTTAAATTATCGGTATAAACCGGGCGCATCTTTTTTCGTTGGTTGGAAAGAATGCGAGTTGCCGTTCCGAATAAAAAGTATAGAAATGCCTCTTGTGATTTTAGGGTCTCGAACTTTTCGAATGCCACAATTAATGTGTCATGCATGATGTCTTTAAAATGGAACTCACCGAAAGCACGTGTTTTGCAATACCGCTCAAACCGATCATGAACCGGAGCGTATAGTTGCATAAAACGTTCTTGTTTGGTTAATTCCATCAATAGATTTTGTGAGTAAGTGTATCAAACCCCAAAAAAGTTACAAGGGGGCACAACTTTTTTTAATGGAATCTTTACGGTGAAATTCAAGTTGATGAATGCTCAAAAATAGAATAGCATTATCACTGTTGTTTTCTGAAATGGCTGAGGGAAGATTATCGCAATAACAGTATTCGGCCGTGTTGGTTATGTGGGTATTAGAAGACGCACAACAGCCCTCTAGATACGCGAAAATTGAATCGGTTTCTGATTCCCCATGTTCAGGAAGGCGAAGTCCCCAGTCCCCAGTCTCCAGTCCTCAGTCCCCAGTC
>JBKDRQ010000291.1:0-2633 GCA_046341135.1 Bacteroidota bacterium | reverse complement strand
ATCTCCAGCATCAGGGGTTTGTTGTGCGGCTGCGCTTTTTTGGTATGGGAGAAGAAGAGATAGGTTTTATTGGCAATGAGTTGTTCTTTCGGTACTTCTTTAATACCAAGGAGAACATCTCCCTTATCTATTTCCTCAGATACTATGGCACCTGCCTGCGCATAGTCTTTATCAGGAAAGCAGCGGGTAGGAGATGGTTGTACAAGAATATTGATATCGGGGCTATTTTGTTTGAGCCATTTACACTGAGCGGGCGTGAGGGCAACCCGGTTGTCGGCCGGAATTTTGCCTTCACGGATAAGAGCAATAGTAAGCATGCAATCGGTTTCGGGTTGCAATTTACTTTATTGTATTGATAATTTTCTTTCTGAAAAGCCGGAGATTCAGTAATATTGCAGCCCGATTTTAATGCCCAGATGGCGGAACTGGTAGACGCGTCAGACTCAAAATCTGGTATTGGCAACAATGTGCAGGTTCGATTCCTGTTCTGGGCACAAGCAAAAAATCCCGCACATCGTGCGGGATTTTTTATTTTAAGGTGTAACCAATATTTTTTGTATGCTCTGTTGCCCGTTTGTTTGCTGCATTTGAAGCATGTATAATCCTTCTTTTAGTTGAGGTACCGAAAGTATATTGCTGCCTTTATTATATACATTTATCATTTTCCCATCAATAGATATCAAACGAATCTGACGAACAGAATGAGGAGGAACTTTTAAATATAATGGCTCTCCGGAACGGATAGGGTTCGGATATGCAATCATTTCCTTGACAATATTAACGGGTTCCCAAATGCCAGTGATAATATTGGGAGAAGTTTTTCTCGCTCTTTTTGCCAGTATGCCATAATGATACCACGACTTATTGGCTGCATTTATCTGGATCGTATCCAGCGTGGTATTGTATTGCTGCGTATAAGCGCAGGTTACTTCCAGCGAATCATTGAGCCAGGCATTTTTTACTTTGGCAACATTATTTTGATTGACGATCTGAAAGGTGTCTATTAACCCAAGCGTTTCATCTGTGATGATAAAATGTTGCGCAAATTGATTGTTTTTATTTTTCATGGTGTCTGTACCAAACACAAGACGGGTCAAGGAGGTAGACAGCCATAATACACTATTCTTAGCTGTATCTATGGGAGATCCGGCAGCACTAATTTTCTTTTTAGTAACCTGACTGAAATTATTGCTAAAACTTACAAGATAGTTTTGATTATATAAAAAAGTATCGGCACCATAATAAGTGTTGCCTGTATTCGAATAAACGTTTCCAACATAATTTCCTGTACTGGTTTTTTTAAAATTTCCAAGATCTAATCTGCCTGTAGTCCCAGGATAAGTTAACAGGAATGACTCCGGAGATGCAGTTAATCCTGTACCGTCACTATTCATTGTCCAACGTTTGATTCTGGCATTCAAAAAATTATCCGAAGGTGTTCTTGCTATCAATTCAATCTTGTTGCCGGGCAATGGGAAAGAGCCTGCCAATGTAGAAAATTCAATATTTGAATTTAAAATTCTGGCTACAGGACCTGCTGTTCCATCTTGTCTTAATGTAAAATAATAATCGTATACGCTTGCTGAAGAGAATACAGTAGAGTCTTTTACTAATTTCCCGTTGACAGGCCGCTGAAAATAAAATTTATTACTGGAAAATTTTGTTAACCCGTGTATCACAATATCTGAATCGCTGTTTTCAAAAGTTTCAACCAAATCCTCATCACTGCTTGCACCAAACTGACACCACCACATAAGGGTGCCATCTTTGTCAAGATGAAAAGCAAGCAAATCTTTCCCTACAGGGAGCGTGCTCCATATTGTATCAAACCTTGCTGTTTCGCCCACACATAAAATATAAGTGGTAGACGAGTCAGGATAGGTATGTACTACTGATGTTGGCTCGCCTTGAATAGGTAAGGGGATTGAACCTACTTTAAATTTCTGCGTCCATACTTTTTGTCCGTTGGGATTAAATTTTATGGCACTGTAAACGGTACTGTCGGGCGAAAACTGATAATGTCTTCCAACTGTGTAATGATTTCCATACATATCTGTTTTCATGCCGTTACAGAGATTAGTGCCTGCACCGGGTACACTGGCTGAACTTGCCCAGATAAAACGGCGTTGTTGCGATTGAGCGGATACGTGAATGATTAAAAAAAGAATAAATAATCCGGAAAAGAGCGTGTGTAATTTTCTTCCCATAAGAATTTGATTTGTGTTAGAAAGTATGATCCTAACGCAAATATTCTATATTCAGGGAGATATGACAATACTGCAAATGATGTAATTAATATTCAATAACCATCTCAACTCTGCGGTTTTTCGCTCTTCCTTCTTCCGTTCCATTGTCGGCAATTGGCCGTTTGTCGCCATAACCTTTCGAGGTAATTCTGTCGGCAGCGATACCTTTACTGATGAAATAATTGGCAACAGATTTTGCCCGCATTTCACTCCACATCATTTTTCTTTCTTCTCTGCCAATGCTGTCGGCATATGCTTCTATCTTAAGCTTAAGCCTGCTGTCGTCATTCATGATTTTTACAATTTCATTCAGGGCATTAAAGGAAGAGGGTAATAATTCATCACTTGCAAACTTGAACATGATCTTACTGGCTGCATACTTGGCTT
>JBKDRQ010000290.1:0-4100 GCA_046341135.1 Bacteroidota bacterium | reverse complement strand
GAGGATGGGCGGCAACGGGAAGGGTTGCTGTTCAGCTTGCAGACTTGGGTACGCTTTCATTGTCGGGATCTGCTAAGAGTATAGGTTTTGGAACTATTGAACAAAGAGTTAATGAGCGAAGTCGTGAATTTTTCACGCAACTGGATGTGGCAACTAATTTACAGCTAGGTAAGTTATTGCCAAAATCAGTAGGACTTGAAATTCCTTTTTATGCAAGTTACTCCCAAACTGTAACCAATCCGGAGTACGATCCCTATGATCAGGATGTGAAATTTAAAGACAAATTAAATGCCTCAACAAATAAAGATTCACTTAAAAAAGTTTCACAGGATTTCACAAGTGTAACAACTATCAATGTTACAAATCTGAGAAAAACTAAGATGAATGATTCAAAGCCTAAAATCTATGATATCTCAAACTTTGATCTGAGTTACTCTTACACAAAAACAAATAAAAGAAGTCCACTGATTGAAAATGATGATTTAATCAAACATTATGGAGGTCTCGGATATAATTTTGCTCCTCAGCCCAATTTCATTGAGCCATTTAAGAAATATATAAAATATCGTAACAGATGGTGGAATATCATTAAGGAGTTCAACTTTAATCTCAAACCTTCTTTGTTAAGTTTTCGTGCAGATGTTACCCGTCAGTTTGGAGCAACGCGCGCAAGAGAAGTGCAGGTACCAGGAATACCGCCAAGCCCTTTTAAGATTCCTGAGACCTATGACAAATACTTTATTTTCGACCGGGTTTATAACTTTAGATGGGATTTAACACGGTCTATAAATTTTGATTTCTCTGCCACCAATAATGCAAGGGTGGATGAGCCTAATGGCAGAATCGACACAAGAGAAAAAAGAGATTCTATACTGAGTAATTTATTGAAGGGGGGCAGAAATGTAATCTACCGGCAGAATGCAAATGCCTCATACAATTTACCGCTTTCAAAAATTCCTGTTATTGACTGGACTACCTTCAGAATTAATTTTAATACAACCTACAACTGGGTGGGTGCTTCCAGAGTTGCTATTAGTCTGGGTAATACGGTAGAAAATTCACTTCAAAGAGTAGTGACGGGGCAGTTTGATTTTGCACGTTTGTATTCAAAATCCAAATGGTTGCGTGCTTTGGAGAATACTCCTTCTAAAAATCAGGTAAGGCAATTTTCGCCAATCAAATTAAATCCGAAGGATACCATAGGAAAAAGTAAACGGTATGTTGCCCGACTCTTAAAACGGCTGCAACGATTGGAAAACAAGAAGAATAATAGCTTTGAACCTCAGTGGGGAAGCGGCACAAGGTTATTGGGGAATATATTCACTTCATTAAAAAATATCAACATCAATTATACAGAGGCTTTCAATTCCAGAATTCCCGGCTTTACGGATAGTCCAAGATATATAGGGAATAACTGGGGGTCTCGTGCACCCGGACTGGATTATGTCTTCGGAAGACAGCCTGATGTGAACTGGATGAAGGCTGCTGCGCAAAGCGGATGGATTACAAGAGATACCAATTTTAATTTTCTGTTTACCCAGAGCTATAAGCAGGAATTGAAAATTGAAGCAACGATTCAGCCTATCAGAGATCTGAATATAGACTTAAGTGTTACACGGTCATTCAGTAAAAACTATACCAGTTTATTTAAGGACACAACCGGTAAAGGCAATTTTGCAAACCTTACTCCTTATACTGCAGGAGGATTTGATATCAGTTTTGTTTCATTTCAGACGATGTTTCAGAAATATTCTGCAACGAGCCCAAGTGAGGCATTTATCAAATTTGAAGAGAACCGACTTGCGCTGAGCCGCCGATTAGGAACAGCTAATCCTTATACAGGAAGCCAGCAACAGGCAGACGGTTATTATAAAGGTTACGGAAGATATTCGCAAGACGTACTGATTCCTGCATTCATTGCGGCATATACCGGTCAGGATGCCGGTAAGGTGGGATTGATTAGTCAGCGGGAAGGAAGGATTGATGATAATCCTTTCAGAAGATTTATCCCCCGGCCCAACTGGAGGATAACTTATAACGGATTGACACGATTGCCCATCATTGAGAAGTATTTTACCAACTTCAGTATTACACACGGCTATAATAGTAATCTGAGTATGAATAATTTTGCATCTGCGTTGTTATATGCTGATGCACAAGGCTTAGGATTCCCTTCCTTTATTGATACCATTTCCAAAAATTACGTTCCTTTTTTCCTCGTGCCCAATATTACCATATCTGAAAAGTTTGCACCTTTAGTAGGTGTTGATATGCAGCTGACCAATCAACTAAGTGTTCGTTTTGATTATGGCAGAAGCCGTACAATCAGTTTGAGTTTGGTTGATTTTCAAGTGAGTGAAGTAAGAAGCGTTGATATAACTTTTGGTGCAGGATGGAGAAAGAGAGGTATGAGATTCCCCTTCAAGATTCCTTTTACAAGAGGATCAAAAAAGCTGGAAAATGATATCAGCTTTAGATTTGATATGACGTATAGAGACAATGCCATTTCGAATAATATTCTTGATCAACGAACCAGCATACCAACAGGAGGGCAAAAAGTGCTCAGTCTGAATCCTTCTATAGATTATGTGCTTAATAATCGGATAAGACTGCGTTTGTTTATGGAACAAACCAGAGTGGTTGGTTATATTGCTACCCCACCGCCGGTTATCAATACTCGTGCCGGTCTTCAATTAAACATCAGTCTTGCTCCTTAAGGAGATGCGTATTAATCATCTCAGGAACTGATGAGCTTCATTGGTTAGTCTCCCTTGCTTTTGAAGATTTGCTGATCATCAATTTATTTAAGACGGCATACAATTTTTTTCATGAACAGATTATCTGGTAAAGTAGCATTAGTAACCGGAGCCGCCTCCGGAATAGGCAAAGCAATTACAGAAAATTTCTTAAAGCAGGGGGCGAGTGTGGTGGCTATTGATATAAACCTGTCACGACTAAATGAATTAAAATCTTCGTTAGCTGATTATGCAAAACAACTATTGGTTGTGGAAGCAGATCTGATTGATGATGAAGCGCCTGATCATTTGAGTAAAATGGCAGTGAATCATTTTGGTAGCTTAGATATTCTGGTTAATAATGCAGGCATTATGGATCACTTTCAACCGGCGTCGGAAGTAGAAGATGAGATGTGGCATAAAGTTTTGAAAGTAAATCTGGATGTTCCATTTAAGCTGATGAGAAGTGCGTTGAGAATATTTCTCCCTAAGCAATACGGCAACATCATCAATATTGCTTCTGTTGGCGGTTTATATGGTGGAAGAGCAGGTGCGGCATATACGTCGAGTAAATTCGGATTAATAGGTTTGACTAAGAACACAGGTTATATTTACGCTAAATCAGGGATACGATGTAATGCCATTGCTCCGGGAGGGATTAATACCCATATAAGTGAAACAATAGATTACAATAAAATAACACCACTCGTAAACGAGCGGATTATGAGCGGTATGGCTTTGAATCCACGAATGGGAGAGCCAGATGAAATTGCCTCTGTTGCTGTCTTCTTAGCATCAGATGAATCCAGGTTTGTCAATGCGTCTGTCATTGTTGCCGATGGGGGATGGACGGCTTATTAATACATTCTCTGTATCGGTTACAAAGATTCCTTTTTCTTTCCTTACTTTTGGTGCAAATTTCGATTATGGCAAATCAGTTACTCCAAGGGAAGAAAGGAATCATTTTTGGTGCATTGGATGAGAAATCCATCGCCTGGAAAACAGCATTAAAATGTTATGAAGAGGGCGCAAGCCTGGTGCTTACGAATGCACCGGTAGCTTTAAGAATGGGCGAAATTAATAAGCTGAGTTCCTTGTGCGGGAATGCTCCTGTAATTGGAGCTGATGTAACCAATATGGATGATCTTAAAAATCTTTTTGAACAATCCATGCAGCATTTTGGTGGCAAAATAGATTTTGTGCTTCATTCAATTGGGATGAGTCTGAATGTCCGCAAAGGGAAACATTATACGGAAATGAACTATGAGTGGAATAGCAAAACACTGGATATTAGTGCGATGAGCTTTCATAGGGTGTTGCGTACGGCCTGGGATCTAGATGCACTTAACGAATGGAGTAGTGTGG